>NZ_JBHSUM010000021.1:0-45374 GCF_042660605.1 Nitratireductor sp. GCM10026969 | reverse complement strand
CGGCGAGGCCATGCGGTTGGGTCGCGGCGTCGACGTCCGCCCATGTGGCGCCACCGCCGGCACACGCCAGATGCGCCTCGGGATCGACCGTCACGTTGTTCATGCGCGACAGGTCGATCATCAGCCCGCCGTTGCAGGTCGCGGTGCCGGCGACGTTGTGCCCGCCACCCCTGACCGCAACGAGCACGTCGTTTTCGGCGGCGAAACGAACGGCCGCCGCAACATCACGGGCCGACATGCAGCGTGCGATGAGCGCTGGCTGCTTTTCCACGGTGCCGTTCCAGACCGTCGCGGCATGATTGAAGCCGTCGTCGCCCGGGCGCAGCAACGCGCCGCCGAAGTTCGGGGAAAGCGCGGCCACGCCGTCGCGCCCGATGCGCTCAGCGTTGTCGTAGCCGCTTTTCAATGCATCCGTGTGCATCGTCTCATCCTCCATTGGCTTGGTTTTGGGGAATGCGGAAGCGGGCCTTCACCCCGCCATGAGCGTGGAAGCCCAGGAAGGTCTGGCGGATCGCCCCGGAAACTTCCGAATAGTCGCCGGCCGCGCCCGTGATCGGGCGCCAGTAGGGCTCGCCGACATCGGCATATTCCGGGCCCTGGGAAACCAGCAGGCCGCGGCCGTCGTCGAAATCGTAGACCTGCCGGCTGATCAGCCACACGCCCTGCTCGGTATGGGCGCCGTCGGCGACGAACCAGCCGTCGCAGGTCCACGTGCCCAGCACCTTGTCGGGAAAGGCCGGATCGCCGTTCTCCTTCACGCCGTCGGCGTCGTCGAGCGTGCCGGCGGGGTAGATATAGCCGCGGGTCACGAAGGGATTGCCATAGGCGGGCATGCCGTCGTCGTGCACACGGCTGTCGGAGAAGGCGAAGCGGGTGTGGTCCTCGGCCACGTCGAAGCGCATGACGGGGCTGTCCATGGACCCGGCGAATGCCGGGCCGGCGCATAGGCTGACAAGCGCCGCGACAGTCGATAGGCTGTGTCCCACGATCGTCTCCTCGTTTCACGTCCGCAAACAAGGGGCGAACGTGCTACGATTGCCGCAACGTCTCCAGTGGACTTGCAGTGCAGTTCGAGGGAGCGCGAATTGCCTAGCGAAAATAGCTGGATAGGCGATATCGTTACAGGGTGCGCGCGGCGTTGGACGTCGACGGCGCCGTCAACTGGACTCAAGGTGCAGTAGATGGAGCAGTCAGACAGGCTCTCCGGCAGCGAGATGCGCGAAAGGCTACTGGAAATCGCGGAAGGAGCCGTGCTGGCCAAGGGCTTCGGCGCGACCTCGATCGAGGAACTGATTGCGGAGGCCGGCATCACGAAGAACGGCTTCTTCTACCATTTCCGGGATAAGAACGCACTCGCACTGGCTCTGCTCAAGCGTTACATGGAACGCGACGAGGCGCTGCTCGACGCCGTCTTTTCGCGCGGGCGCGAGTTGTCGGACGACCCGCTGCAAGCCTTTCTGATCGGTCTCAAGCTGCTGGCCGAAAAGATGGCCGATCTGCCGCAGGACTTTCCAGGCTGTCTGGTCGCCACCTTCTGCTATCAGGAGCGGCTCTTTGATCGCGACGTTCACGCGTTGAATCATGAGATCGTGCTCAAATGGCGTGCGCGGTTCCGCAGGAGCCTGGATGCGATCGCCGCCGAATACACGCCCGCCGAAGCCGTCGATCTCAACGCTCTTGCCGACATGGTCTCGACCGTCATCGAGGGCGGACTGGTGCTGGGCCGCGCGACGGGCAGCACGAAGATCCTGCCCGAGCAGATCATGTTGACCCGCAACTACATCAAGCTGCTTTTTGCGACGCCAGCAAGCG
This sequence comes from Nitratireductor sp. GCM10026969, assembly GCF_042660605.1. Lineage (NCBI taxonomy): Bacteria > Pseudomonadati > Pseudomonadota > Alphaproteobacteria > Hyphomicrobiales > Phyllobacteriaceae > Nitratireductor > Nitratireductor sp. GCM10026969. The sequence continues at coordinate 43,562 of NZ_JBHSUM010000021.1, read as the reverse complement.
GTGGCTGACGACAAACCGCGTCCGGATAAACGCCTGAACCCTCACGTGTCGGCCGGACCGCGGGGCGGATGCGCGCGGTTGACGAGCTGGCGCCAGATGCGCCAATCGCCTTCCGCGTCCTGACGCAAGATGTTGACGTAAGAGCCGTGCTGCCGGACGGCGCCCTCCCTCTCCCCGAGGGGCTCGACCTCAAGCCGGTAGCTCGCCTGGACATAGACAGCCTCGCCGAGCATTTCGGCTCCCTCGATCTCGACGGAGAAGTCGGTTAGCCTGACGCCGCCATCCGCTCCGAGCAGCCGGGCCAGAGCGCCACGGATCGCATCGCGCCCCTCCACGGGCGGGGCATCCGGCAGCAACTGAACAGCCTCCTGGTGATAGAGTCGCGCAACGGCATCCCAATCCCCAGCGAGCGCACGCTCCACATAGGCTTCGGGGATCGTCGCGATCTGCTGCCGTATCTCAGCCGGAACGTTTCCGCCGGCACGGCCCGAAAAGGCGCCCGTCGGGGAAGGCATGGCGCTCCGTCAGGGGCTCGGCGGCGATCGGCTCCGGTTCCTCGGCGGATGCCGTCGGGGCAAAAGTCAGCATGGTGCCGGCAAAGAATGCGGTGGCCAGCGAAAAGATTGATGTGTGCTTCATGGTCGGCTCCCTTGGGTTGACGATTTCTGTGGCGTTGCCCGACCCGCTCAGCGGCGGGTTCCCGCGGCAACGAGGTAGTCGCGCGGCACGCAGACCCCGAGGTCGGTGGCGAAGCCGTCGTGAAATGCCACGAAGTCCCGCTCGAGCGCGCGGCGATCACCTTCGTCCAGCTTGCCGGTCAGGGTGCGCAGCGGGCCGTAGCCTTCGACGAAAGTCCGCCAGGCGGCCTCGCCGTCCGGTTCGCGATAGAAGGAGGTGGCGTGCTCGAAGGCGAGATCGAAATGCCCGCCCAGCAGTTCCTTCACACGCTCGGGCCTGCCCCATTCGAAGGGCGAGGGCGGTGGCGTGCCGGCTGGCTGCGGCATGTAGGCCTTCATGATCTTGAACATTTCGAAGACGTTGCCGTTTGGCGTCCATATGGCCAGCGCGATCCGCCCGCCGGGCTTACACACGCGGGCGATCTCGGCGGCGGCATCCTCGGGGCGCTGGACGAACATGATGCCGAAGCTCGAGACGACCGCGTCGAACGACGCGTCGGCATAGGGAAGAGCCTCCGCGTCGCCCAGTTCGAAGGCGATGTCGAGATTGTGTGCACCGGCCAGTTCGTCGGCCGTGGCCAGCATATCGGGTGCGAAGTCGACGCCCGTTACCTTGAAGCCGCGCTCGGCCAGCCGCCGCGCGGCCCAGCCGGTTCCCGTCGCCACGTCGAGAATGTGGCCGCCCCGGGGCGGGGTCAGGCGGTTGGTGCAGTGCTCGATGGCATCCAGTATGCCGCGGCTGATCTCGTCATAGGCACCGCCGGCGCTGGACCAGGTGGCGGAAGGTGTCGCGTTGTGGCTGCGGATGGCACCTTCGCGATGTTCGGTTGCAAGTGTCATTCATCTCCTCCATTGACAGCGGCCCTCAGGACACGAGAACCTGTTTCATGCAGAGAACTTCACCGATCGCTCGTCCCGATTTCCAGTTCACAAAGTGAACCCTCGGGCGGGTGTCGCGTTCGTACAGCCCGGGAAAGCTCCGGAGCAGCCGGGAGAGGATCCGATGACCGAGGACGGTGGATACGGCCAGTTCTGCCCTGTCGCCAAGGCCGCCGAGATCCTTGCGACACGCTGGACGCTGCTCATCCTGCGCGAAATGATCTGCGGCAGTTCGCGCTTTAATGAAATCCATCGCGGCGTGCCGCTGATGCCGCGCGCGCTGCTTTCGAAACGCTTGAAGGAATTGCAGGCGGCAGGCGTGTTGGAACAGAATCCGCCAGACGGTACGAGGAGCGGGGGTTATCGACTGACCGCCGCCGGGGAGGAGCTTCGCCCGATCATCATCTCGATGGGCATCTGGGGCCAGCGCTGGGTGGAAAGCGCCGCGGACGGCCCGGACTGGGATGCCGGCGTTCTCATGTGGGACATGCATCGCCGGATCGACACCAGTCTTCTCGGCGATGGGCGAACGGTCCTCCAGTTCGAGTATGGCGACGCGCCGGAGGAAATGCGCCTGTGGTGGCTGCTGATCGAGACCGGCAACGTCGACCTGTGCGTGTCGGACCCCGGCTTCGCTGTTGATCTCTATGTCCTGGCCGATGTTCAGACGATGGCGCGGATCTGGATCGGCAAGGACTCGCTGGCACGGGCCGTGGACGAGGAAGACATTGTCTTGCACGGCGATGCCGACATGCGCCGCAAGTTCAGCCGGGTGCTGCAGCTGTCGCCCATCGTCGAGGCGAGCAAGCAGTCCTCGCGCCTTCAACCTTTCTGAAGGCCAGGGGCAATGCGAGTTGCGACGGTTTTCGCTAACATAGTCGTATGCCTGCAGTTTGCACTGCCACTGCTTCACCGTGTTTGCATCGGCGCGCTTATCCAGCGGGCGCGCCGGCTGTCGCTTCGCTGAATTTCGTCTCTACCGGGACGTCGCTGCGCAGTGTCCGAAGAACGACGCAGCATTGCTCGGCGGCTGAAGTAAGCTTGCTGATCTGCGCCGCGTCGACGCCTTCATCGGCCTCGACGCGTACGTCGACAGGCAGGCGGCGAGCGCCGCGCACAGCATGTCGCCGGGATTGGGTCGAGATCGAGATGGGTGAACCAGTTTGCCACCCTGACCAGGGGCGGTCCCTTGCCGGATTCGGCAAACGCGACGCGTACGCCGTCCGCCGACGTACAAAATCGAATGCGTTGCTTCATATGCGCATTCTATAGGGGGCGGGTGCCTTAAGAAAGCCGCGCGACTCCTTGCCGACCGTTCCATGAACGCCACCTGAGCATTGACAGTGTTCCGCGATACACGAGACCTTGTGACGGAAGGGGGCCTGCCGATTGTGCGCGGCACCATCCAGTTCACGAAATGGACCGGAGATCCAGGCGGCGATTGCAGGAAATGGAGGCCAGCGATGTCGATCTGTGCATGTTCGAACCTGGCTTCGACGTAGACCTCTATGTCCAGACCGACGTCCGGACGATGGCGAATATTTGCACTTATCCAGTCGGAGGGAGGGTGGGGAAGTTTCGTGTCGGATCGAGAGAACGCAAAGCCAGCCCGGTCGACAGGTTTCAAGCCGAAGCGATCTGGCCATTGGACTGAGTGGTTCGGAACCGGATTTCTCGTGGTCACCGGCATAGCGTGCTAGAATGGCAATGGCCTCAGCCGCGGCGGCCGGGGTTTCGGCACACCTTTAAATCCGCCATCGAAATGTCGTGGGCATGGCGCAGGTGCACTCGATACGGTCGCGCAGAATCTTCCCGATGGCTTTCCGCAGAGAATCCATGAAAGCGTCAGAGTTGCCGCAACTCCACGGGTCATGGCGCTTGACGTGTGGCCGAACAGGCGAACGGATAGCCAGATGCGAAAGGAAACAGCTATGCCGACAAGCACACAGAAGACCGCGTCCTACGGCTCCTGGAAGTCGCCGATCACCTCCGACCTTATCGTTGAGCAAGCTGTCGGCCTTACAGAAGTTCGGCTCGACCAGGGTGTCGTCTACTGGCTGGAGGGGCGTCCGCAGGAGCGAGGGCGCTCTGTGGTTGTGCTTCCCGGCGCTGCGGGCGGAGGCGCCGTCGATGTCACGCCCGCGTCGTTCAATGTCCGAACGCGGGTCCACGAATATGGAGGCGGCGCCTGGACCGTGGAGGATGGGGTGCTGTACTTTTCCAACTTTGCCGACGGTCGGTTGTATCTGGACAGCGGCGGTGCCGGGCCGCGGCCGCTGACGCCCGATCCCTCCGGGCAGAGAGGCCGCTGGCATTTTGCCGACGGGATCATCGACAAGAGTCGAAGCCGTTGGATCGGCGTGCGCGAAGACCACACGCGCGAGGGCGAACCGGTCAACACGATCGTCGCCGTGGATTTGAAGGGTTCCGGCGCCGAGGCGGGAAGCGTCCTGGCGGAAGGAAACGACTTTTGTTCCTCCCCGCGCCTTTCTCCGGACGGACGCCGGCTTATCTGGCTTGCATGGGACCATCCGAACATGCCGTGGAACGGCACCACCCTCTATCTCGCCGAACTGGACGAGGCCGGCACCATCGCCGGTGAGCCCGAGATCATCGCAGGCGGCCCGGAGGAATCCGTTTTCCAGCCCGAGTGGACCCCGGACGGCAACGCCGTCACGTTCGTGTCCGACCGCTCCGGCTGGTGGAACCTGCACCGCTTCGAGCTTGCAACGCGAGCCTCGCGGCCGATCGTGCCGATGGCGGCCGAGTTCGGGCAGCCGCAATGGGTCTTCGGAATGTCGACATATGCATTTGCCGGACCCGACAGGATCGTCTGCACCTATTCGGAAGCGGGGCTCGGGAGACTTGCCGTGGTCGACCTTGCGACAGGCATGTTGCGAACGCTCGATACACCGTTTACGCGCTTCGCCTCGGTCCGCGCCGACGGCGGACGGGTCGTGGCCGTCGCAGGAGCACCTTCTCATCCACTGAGCGTCGTCGAGTTCGATCTGGACACCGACCAATACCGGATTCTTAAGAAGGCGACGGATATCCTCGACCAAGCGGAGCCGGGTATTGCCGGCTATCTAACCTCGGTCGAGACGATCGAATTTCCCACGACCGGCGGGAACACCGCGTTCGGTCTCTACTATCGGCCGCACAATCCCGATTTTGCGGGCCCCGCGGACGAAAAGCCGCCGCTTCTCGTCAAGTGCCACGGTGGCCCGACGTCGGCGGCGTCCAGCACGCTCAATCTCGGCATCCAATATTGGACGAGCCGCGGCATTGCCGTTCTCGACGTAAACTATGGCGGAAGCACGGGCTTCGGCCGCGCCTACCGTGAGCGCCTCCACCGCAGTTGGGGCGTCGTCGACGTCGACGACTGTGTGAACGGGGCCAGGTTCCTGATTGCGCAGGGGCTGGTCGATCCGAAGCGCATCGTGATCAGCGGCGGCAGCGCCGGCGGCTATACGACCCTCGCTGCCCTGACGTTTCGCGATTTCTTTGCCGGCGGGGCCAGTCACTACGGCGTAAGCGATGCGTCGGCGCTGGCGCGGGACACGCACAAGTTCGAATCGCGCTACCTCGACTGGCTGATCGGGCCTTATCCCGAGGAAGAGGCGCTCTATCGTGAACGATCGCCACTGTTGCATGCCGAGCGTCTGACCAGGCCCGTGATTTTCTTCCAGGGCGAGGAGGATGCCATCGTCCCGCCGAACCAGACCGAAGCCATGGTTGCCACGCTCCGGCAGAGCGGCACACCCGTCGGTTACATCCTCTTTTCCGGCGAGCAGCACGGTTTTCGCCAGGCCGGCAACATCAAGCGAGCCCTCGACGCCGAGCTTTACTTCTACGCGATCGAGGTCTTTGGGACAGGCTTGAGGTTTTAGTCGGCAATGCCTGCGCTCCGGCGGATGGCCACACCGCCGCCGGTCTGGACAGGCGCTGACACCAAGCCTATCGCAAAGACTGGCCAGAGCCTGTATTGGCTTGCTTTGACAAATGTCACTATAGTCTGTCAATTTTCGGGAAGGCGAGATGGCAGGGATGATCAGGCGACGGCCGGCAGGGCAGACCAGCGGCGAAGACATCGTCGTTGAAGCCGCGTGGCTGTATTATCACGATGGTTTGAACCAGACAGAGGTGGCCGAGAAGCTCGGCGTGTCGCGGGCAACAGTCGTCAATTATCTTCAGGAGGCGCGCGAGAAGGGCTTCATCCGGACGACACTTTCGCATGACGTGTTCCTGGGGCATCGGCACGGTATCGAACTGCAATCGCGGTTCGCGCTCGAAGCTGCCTATATTCTGCCCGACGCTGATGACGGCGACGGCGAGGCCTTTTCCCGGGTCGCGCGCGGGGCCGCAAACTGGCTGCCGACCCTGCTGGCCCCGGGCGACGTCATCGGCGTTGCATGGGGGCAGACTGTCTATGCTATGGCCGACGCGGTCGAGCGGTCCCGGATGCCCGATCTGACGATCGTGCAGCTCGTCGGCTCGATGGCGACGCCCTACGGGTTCACCGCAGAGCTCTGCTCGGCTCTGCTGGCGCGCCGGCTCGGCGCCAACTGCATAAATCTGCATGCTCCGGCGATTCTTTCGGACCCAGAGCTTGCGGCGCGGCTGCGTGCCGAGCCGATCCTGTCCGCCCAGCTCGAAGCGCTCGGGCGTTGCAACAAGGTGGTCTTTGCCGCCGGCTCCTGCCGGGAAGACAGCCACATCGTCTCGAGCGGCGTCGCAAGCCTCGGCGATCTTGCCGCTTACCGCCGCGCGGGAGCACGCGGGGTCCTGTGCGGCCGGTTCGTGGATAGCGGTGGGCGGCCGGTCCGCGGTCCGCTGGACGAGCGCATGATCGGGATCGAGCTCGAGCGCATGAACGGATACGAGATGGCGATGCTCGTCTCCGTGGGCGAGGAAAAGGTGGAGCCGATGCTTTCGGTGCTGCGCGGCGGATACGTCACACATCTGGTAACGGACGTCGCCACCGCATCCGCGATCCTGCAGCTTGATGACGACAGCGGAGGGCAGCCCTGAGAGGGCTCAATCGCCACGCGAGGCCCGCTCCGGGAACAGCGCGGAAAGCCCCTGGGCCGAGGCCTCAGCAACACCACGTTCGGTGATGAGGCCGGAGACGAGGTGCGCCGGGGTCACGTCGAAAGCCGGGTTACCGGAGGGTGTGGCCGGGGGCGTCACCCGTACGCGCACGATCTCTCCCTTTTCGTCGGTTCCCCAGACCTGCTCGACTTCCTCGCCAGGCCGCTCCTCGATCGGTATCTCGGAAACGCCGTCCCGGACCCGCCAGTCGATGGTCGGCGAGGGCAGCGCGACATAGAAGGGCACGTCATGCGCGTGCGCTGCGAGGGCCTTCAGATAGGTGCCGATCTTGTTGCACACATCGCCGGTCGCGGTCGTGCGGTCCGTTCCGGTCAACACCATGTCGACCTGGCCGCGCTGAATGAGGTGGCCGCCGGCATTGTCGACGACATAGGTGTGCGGGACGCCCTGTCCGGCCATCTCCCAGGCGGTCAGGGCGCCCTGATTGCGCGGCCGAGTCTCGTCGACCCAGACATGCACCTCTATTCCCTTGGCCGCCGCCTGGAAGATCGGTGACGTGGCCGTGCCCCAGTCGACCGTCGCCAGCCATCCGGCATTGCAATGGGTGAGGATGTTGACGGCGCCGCCATTCTTCGCTGCTGCCATCCTCTCGATGACATCGAAGCCGTTCACGCCGATATTGCGATTGATCTCGACGTCCTCGTCGCAGATCTCCCGAGCGCGTTGCCAGGCGGCCTCGGCACGCTTGCCCGGGTCGAGCCGTTCGAGAAGATGGGCCATGTCGTCGATCGCCCAGCGCAGGTTGACCGCGGTCGGCCGCGTTTCATGCAGAACGCGCCAGGTCTCCCTGATCGCATCGTTCGAAGCGTCCTTCTGCATGTGAAGTGCCATTCCGTAGGCGGCAGTGGCCCCGATCAGCGGGGCGCCGCGCACCCACATATCACGTATCGCCACCGCCGCCTCCTCGCGGCTGGTCAGGCGGGCAACGCGAAAATCGTGCGGCAGCCAGCGCTGATCTATGATCTCGACGGTCGCGCCGTCCGCGGCCGGCCAGATCGAGCGGTAGTGAACACCTTCCACTTTCATGTCACGGCCTCCGTTTCCATTGCGCGGGCGAGGGCGCAAATCTCGTTCATCGTACGCAGTGCCCCTCGGTTGACGACGAGCTGACGACCGAGCCGCAACGCACGCTCTTCGCAACCGGCGCGCAGGTCCTCGTCGGTGATTTCCTCCAACTCCGCTATATGGGCTAGGCCGAGGATGCGCCGATGCATCTCGACACCAGCGAAGCCGAGCGTGTCACGCCAGATCGCGGCGAGCCTTTGCGACAATGCTGCCTCGGCCGCGAGCGCATGCCCCTGATCCTCGAACAATGTGCGCTGGTAGAGGATGCCGGTGCGTTCCGTGCGCCAGAGGCGCGAGAATTCCGATTCGAACACGGACCAGACCTCGCATGCCTGGTCGAGGATCCATTCTCGATAGGTGTCCCGCTCGCCGGCTTGCGCCTCATGGCCGCGCTGGCCGAAATAGGCCATGAGCAGATTGCCGATCAGCATTCCCACGTCGAAACCGATCGGTCCGTAGACGGCGAATTCGGGATCGATCACCCGGACGTCATCTCGGGAGACCATGACCGAGCCACTGTGGAGATCACCGTGCAGCAGAGTCTCGGCATTGCTGCAGAATGCGGACTTCAGATGCTGGGCCTCGATCTTGAGCGCATGGTCGGCACGCAGCTCGGCCACGACTCCATCGAGCTGCGGGGTGGTGTGGCGGTTCATCTCCACCTCGAAATAGGGGTCGGAAAAGACCAGGTTCTCGGTGATGTCGCACAGTTCGATATTGCCGGCGAACAGGGCGAGGTCGGCCTTTCGCGTCGCGGTATCCATGCTGAGATCCGAGCCGCGGAACAGGGTCCGCGCCATGAACAGGCCGAGCGCCTCCGACAGCCGCGCCACACGGTCACCCGCTATGAAACTGCGCCGCAAAATGATGTGTCGGCTCAGATACTCCATCGCGATACAGGCTTGTTTTTCGTCGAAATGGACGACTTCGGGCACGCGGCCCGGATCCCGGTCGGCCTGTCGCACAAGGGCATGATACTCGAAGAAGGCACGCTTGAGCGGCAGCGGCCAGCTCTCCCCGACCAGGCGCACATAGGGCAGGGCCTGCTTGACCACGAGGCTTCCCGCCCGCCCCTCGACAATGAAGACGAGGTTGAGATTGCCGTCTCCGACCTCGCGGCAGCGCCAGGCCGAACGGTCCGCCCCGAGCCGGGCGGCGATAGCTTCCACCCCGGACAGGCGCTCGGCAAGCGTGTCCACGCTCAAGGGCTTGTACGCGGGATCGATGGCAGCAGTCCTGTTCATCTGCACACCTTTCTGTTCTTCATGCCATGGCTCGGCGAGTCCCGCCGACTCCGGCTTTCCGCATCGTTTCAAGCATAAGAATGAGCCGTTGTGGCACTTGTCAATATGAATTGACTTTTGTCTTTCGTGAGTCCTATGCTCGACTATCCTTTCGGGAGGAGCATGACGGCGCCGTGCCGGGTGGAGGTTCGGGTTATCCCGAATCCGGATCGGCGCATCAGAGGGAGGAAACATGGAAAGTGGCAGGCGCGCGGTCCTGACGCTGCGCGGAGTCTCGAAGTCGTTCGGCGGCTTGCGAGCCGTCATCGACGTCGATCTCGACCTCTACGAAGGCGAGGTGTTGGCAATCGTCGGGGACAATGGCGCCGGCAAATCGACATTGATCAAGATCCTGACGGGGGTCCACCGGGCCGACAGTGGCGAGATAAGAATCGACGGCGAGAAAGCGGAGATCACCAGCCGTCGCGATTCCATCGATGCCGGGATCGAGGCGGTCTATCAGAATCTCGGCCTGGTCAACTCGCTACCCGCGCCGGCCAACGTTTTCCTCGGACAAGAGCCCGTCTGGCGTGTGATGGGCGTGCCGTTCATCGACAACCGCACCATGCGCCGGGAAACCGAGCGGATCTTGCGCGAGCGGGTCGGGATCGTGCTGGAGAACCTGGACGACCCGGTCCACAACTATTCGGGCGGTCAGCGTCAGGCTGTGGCGATCGCGCGGGCCATCTTCAATACGGAATTGCGTGTCCTGGTACTCGACGAGCCGACGGCCGCCCTCGGGCCGCAGGAGACGCGAAAGACGCTGGAACTGATCCGCGGCATCAAGGAACGCGGCATCGCGGTCATCCTGATCTCGCACAATCTGGAGAACGTCTTCTCCGTGGCCGATCGCGTGCAGGTGATGCGCGGCGGACGGTCCGCCGGGGTTGTCGAGGTCGCCAAGTCGACCCGCAAGGAGGTCCTCGGCTTGATCGTGGGATCGGAAGACGTGGCAGCCGACGCCTATGCGTGAGCCGGCGGCAAGACGAATGTGCAGAAGGACTGAATCTCAATGACGTCGATGATGACGATCGAGCAACCGTCCCGAAAGGGCGAACTGCCGCTGATCGAGCGCTACATCAACATTCTCGGCCCGCTGGTGATGATCCTTCTGGTGTGTCTCGTGATGGTGGTCGTGGAGCCCCGCTTCTTCGGCGTCACCAACGTGATGATCATCCTTCAAGATGCGGCCATCTACATGGTGCTCGGCATGGCGATGACGATCGTGATTTCCGGGCGGGGAATCGACCTGTCGATCGGGGCCGTGGCGGCACTCGCGGGCGTGGTGATGGCGATGTTGATCAAGGATTATGGCTGGGGAGCGTACATGGCCATGCTCGCCGCAATCACGATTGGGATCGTCTGCGGACTCGCCAACGGGCTGGTGATCACGAAATTGAACGTGCCGGACCTCATTGCGACGCTGGCTATGGACCAGGTCTATCGCGGCATCGCGCTCGTGCTAGCGGCAGGTGCGGTCCTCGCGCGCTTTCCGGAGCCGATTCCTCTCCTCGGCCGCGGCCGCCTCTTTGACGTTGTCCCGACCGCCGCCATCATCGGTGTGATCACGCTGGCGATCGGCTATGTCATCTATCACTACACCCATCTCGGCCGCTATGCCGTGGCCATCGGCGGCAACCGTGAGGCGGCCATCCTGACAGGCATCAATATCAACCGCCACAAAATCTACCACTATATGTTGATGGGTGGTGCAGCCGCTTTCGCGGGCATTCTTCTCACCGGACGACTAAATGCCATTCAGGCCACTGCCGGGCACGGCTTTGCCCTGCACACCATTGCCGCCGTGGTGGTCGGCGGCACGGTGCTGTTCGGCGGCCGCGGTACGATGGTCGGCACGCTTGTCGGCGTCCTGCTCCTGTCGATGGTCACGAACGCGCTCGTGCTCTTGCGCTTCCAGTTCTTCTGGCAGTTGGTCGCCTCGGGCCTGATCATCATCGTCTCGATCGGCTTCTACTCTTATCTGCAGCGACGCAGGACCGACAGGGCGGAAGAATAGCAGCCGGTGAGTGTCGGAACCGGTCACCGGTTCTCATTGCAAGGGAGGAAGAAATGAATTCAACGCGACATTCTTGGAACGGAAGGTCGTTCACGAAGCTTGCCGCGGCGTCTGTTCTGACGCTCGGCATGGCGACGGGCGTTTCCGCGCAGACTCTGCCGCTGACACCGCTCGACGACGACGACGAGCGCGATTTCTGGTGGTACCATCAGGTTCAGGACGATGCGGTTCTGGAAGCCATGCAGGAAGTGGTTGCCGGCCCGGCCGAAAGGACCACCGCTGAACCGGACGGGCCCATCTCCATTGCCGTGATCTATCCCAGCCAGGACGTTTCCGATTTCTGGCTGCGCGCCTATCTGGCCATGGAAGCCCGCTTTGAGGAATTGGGCATCGAAACCGACTCCACGCAGTTCGCCTCGGGCATGGGCGACCATCAGCTCCAGGCCACCTACACCGAACAGGTTATGCAGGAGGACTATGACTACGTCATCTTCGGTCCGACGGAACTCTCCCTTCAGCAGGAGAACATCAAAGACCTGATCGATGCCGGACAGAAGGTCATCGTGCTCAACTACGACACGGTTGTGCAGGCCTGGGGCGACGATCAGCCGATGATGTATGCCACCTTCTCGCATCTGGCTGGTGCGCTGAACATGTGCGAGTGGGTCCTCGAGAATCTCGGCACCGAGGGGACTTTTGCAATGATCCGCGGCACCCCCGGCTCGCTCGACGATCAGCGTTCCGGCGGCTTTGCAAATTGCCTGGCGGAAAACTCGGACTGGCAAATGGCCTATGAGCACTATGGCAATTTCCTCCGCGAAGGCGGCTTTGACGGTGCTCAGCAAATCCTTTCCGCCTACCCGGAGGTCACGCTGCTGCACAATGCCAATACCGCCATGGCGATGGGTGCGGTCTCTGCCGTGCAGGCCAGCGGCGCCGGCGATCGCGTCAAGGTAACGGCCTGGGGTGGCACCGGCGACGAGCTCGAGGCACTCCGGCTCGGCGAATTGGCCGCGACGCCGATGCGCATGGGCGATGATGTGGGCATTGCCATGGCTGAGGCGATCCGCGCCGACCTGGAGGGGCGGACGGACGACATCCCCCTCGTTTTTCTCGGCCGCATCACGATCGTGTCGGCGGACTCCGGTGCCGACACGATCGACGCTATGGAGGAGGAAGCGTTTCGCTATACCGGCACCGGCACCCTCGAACGCTGATCTCACCCACTGTGAAGCGATGACGGCTCTGCCGCCATCGCTTCAGACAGCCTTTCACACGACCAGACGGCTCGATCATGTAACCGGGGCGGTGTCGGGGGTTGCGCAGCAGCGTTAGTCATTCTTTGTTCCGGCTCAGGTCGGCGAAGGATCGGGAGGAGGAAATGCAGACTGAAACACCGCTGCTTGAAGTCATCGATCTCGAGAAGCGCTTCGGTGGCGTGCGTGCTCTGCAGGGCGTGTCGCTGACCATTGCGGAGGGCGAGTCGCTGGCGCTGGTCGGTGACAACGGCGCCGGCAAATCGACCCTCGTGAAAGCGATCGCCGGCGTTCAGCCGGCCGACACCGGCCAGATAAGGCTTGGTGGTCGCGACGTCTCGATCCGTTCGCCGAAGGACGCGGGCGCGCTCGGCATCGAGGTGGTCTATCAGGATCTTGCCTTGGCGAATTCGCTGGATGTTGCGGCGAATGTCTTCCTGGGCGACGAGCCGGTCCGGTTCCGGATGGGGTGGTTCTCCGTTCCTGATGTGAGGAAGATGGCGACGGAGACCGCTGCGACGCTCCAGCGGCTGCGCATCAACATCCCCGAGCCGCGCCGTCCGGTGGCCAATCTCTCCGGCGGTCAACGGCAGGCAGTCGCGATCGGTCGTTCCATACGCAAGGGCAATCGTGAACTGCTCGTCCTCGACGAGCCGACGGCGGCCCTCGGTGTCGAGGAGGTGCGCAAGGTGCTGGCCCTGATCCAGACCCTGCGCGAGCAGGGACAGACGATGATCATCATCTCGCACGATCTCGAGCATGTCTTCAGCGTGTCCGATCGGATAGCCGTGATGCGCCAGGGGCGCATCGTTGCGACGCGGCGGACGAAGGAGGTGACCAAGACCGATATCGTCCGGCTGATTGTCGGCGATCTCGAAGGAGCTACAGAATGAACGAGCGCATCAATTCGGTCGAGACCGCTCCCTCGCGGGCAACCCTCTCCCTCGATCGCCTGCGCACCGCGCCTTTCCTGAACGTGGCCGTCGCCATCGTCGTCATCTACGTAATCCTGACGGCGATCACCGGCGAAACATTCAACACCGTAAACAATCAGATCACCATAATGCGCGCGGCCTCGGTCTTCCTGATTCTCGCGGTCGGCCAGACGCTGGTGATGACGACGGGCGGCATCGACATATCCACCGGCTCCATGATCGGTGTTGTCGGCGCAATCGTCGGATCGGGCCTCGAGACGGGGATGCTGGACCCGGTCCTGGCAATCCCGGTCGCCATCGTGGTCGGCGCCGCGCTCGGCGCTTTCAATGGCTTCAACATAACGGTGCTTGGCGTGCCGCCTCTTCTGGCGACGCTGGGCACGTTCGTCGCCTACCGTGGCTTTACCCAATACTATATGGGCGTCAATCTGGTCACGGACCTGCCGAATATCGTCACGGCGGTCGGCCGCGCCTGGGTCCTCGGGCTTCCGCTCGCGGTCTGGGTCGCGCTTCTGGTAACGCTGGCCGGCTGGTTCGTCCTCCAGAAAACGCTCTATGGCCGCTACATCACGGCGATCGGTTCCAATCCGAAGGCGGCGGAGGCGACCCGCATCAACGTCAGGGCGATCACCGCATCGACCTATGTCATACAGGGTGCGCTTGCCGGCCTTGCGGCGCTGGTGCTGATGGGACGGCTGAACTCCGCCTCCGCAGCGATGGGGGAGGGCATTGAACTCCACGTGATCGCTGCTGTCGTGCTGGGCGGCACCTATCTGTTCGGCGGACGCTCGACCATGATCGGCACCCTGCTCGGGGTCTATGTCATCGGAATGTTGGAGAACGGGCTCATTCAGACGGGCGCCGGCTTCTTCGTCCAGCGGATGATCCTCGGACTGCTCATCATCGCGGCCGTGGCGCTGCAGCTGCAACAGCGGAGATCGGGACCGGTGTGAAGCCGGCCCGGGGGGAAGGAAAGTCAAAAGGGAGTAGTGGACATGAAGCGACTGACAACACTTCTGGCCGCAGCGACGCTGAGCGTGGCGGCAAGCGCGGGGATGGCCCAGGACGGGCCGCTTCGCATCGGGTTCGTCTCTCACCAGCACGACATCACAGATCTGTTCGGCCAGCTTGAGATCGGCTTCCGTGACCGGCTGGACGCGGAGGGCATCGAATACGAGATGTTCCAGGCAGCGCCGAGCGCCTCGAACCGTCACGACGAGATGCTGAATATCCTCGAGAACATGGCCAATCTTAATCTCGACTACATGGTGTTCGGTCCGACCAGTCTCGACCAGAATACCCAGGGCCTGGTCGAGGTCGCCAATGCCGGAACCAAGCTTTTGATGGTCGATTACGAGCCGGAGGAGGGCGCGAGCTTCCCCTTCGAGGACGCCGTGCTCAACTGGTCCGTCTACAATCACGGTGAGATGGGCGAGCAGACCGGCCGCTGGATCGCCGAGCACTTCAAGGCGCAGGACAAGGACAACGCCGACGTCATCATGATCTGGGGGCCGGTTGCCTCCGAGATCAGCCAGGCACGCGGCAACGGTGTTCTCAAGGGAATGGAGGAGACAGAGGGCTTCACGGCGAACGTGATCTACGAGGGCTATGGCAATTTCCAGCGCGAGCTGGCCTATAACGAGGTCGAGCGTGCTCTCATCGCCTATCCGCAGGTGGAGGTCATCGTGGCCATGAATTCGGTCATGGCGCTCGGCAGCATGTCCGCGCTCGAGGCCGACGGCAGGCTCGACGACGTCGTCGTCACCGGTATGGGGGGGCAGCCCGACGAACTGGAGATGGTCGCGCGGGGCAAGATCGGCGTCGCAGTCTTTCGCGATCCGCGCAGCATGGGCGCAAATTCCGCCGAGGCTCTGATCATGGACATGCAGGGCAAGACCTCTGAGATCCCGCGCGTCCTCTACACCGATCTGCGCGTGCTCGACTCGGTCGAGAGCATCCGCACCTATGTGCCGAAGGAGATGCTCGACATCGACGCCAAGCTGGCCGAGTAGCGGCAAGCCCATTCGGGTGCGGCGCTTCACCGCCGCTTTGGTGAAGAGGCGGCGGTGGTGGTGCAATGGACGGTCACGTTCGAGAGAAAGGCTCGGTCGACAATCTTTGCGCAGGGCGCTTGCAGATGAGGAACGTGCAATCGGCTCTTCCACCCTCATCGCGCATGAACAGGGGCGCGCGGTAGACGTGCCGGTCGCTGCCGAACGGCGAAGTCCTTGCAGGGCGATGCCATCATATTGTCGATTTCATCGCAGTCCTTCACAGGCATGCGAAGAGATCGTCGGCCGCCGAGACCTCGGATATCGCCGAAGTTATGGCTTTCTGCGCCGCGGTGAAGCTTGGCCGACGAGCAGTTCTCCAGTGCTCGTTGCCCCAGTGTGTGCGAAAGCCCATCGGCGCGGATACTTCAAATTCTTTATGGGCGACGTGAGAGGCAAGCAGATGCAATGCGGCAAACTACAACTTCGGACAGGAACTGAGGTTCAGGCCAAAGGTGCCAAATAGGGCTTCTGCCTCAGGGGAACATATTCGTTCATATAGGCTAGGCGGTCCAAGGCACGCTCGATTGAAATGTCCATGTGTTCGGACATCTTTTGCCGTGCAGATTGCAGGTCGCCATCCAACAGGCGATCGACGATCTCAAGATGCTCTCCCGGAAACGGATCCCGGCCGAATTTGGATCGGGTCGCGCGGTAAACATTCACATTGGTGAAAAGGAGCGCATGGAAATGGTGCAGTGTCTCGCGCAGTAGATCGTTGCGCGCGTATGAAAGCAGATCCACGTGCAACTGTCGTTCCAACCGGTCGAATTCCGCCGCGGGCAGAAGCTCCTGGTGCTCCAGCGCTGCAAGCAATCCACGCCGCATCTCATGGAGAAAGTCGCGCGGGGCTTTTTCGGCCGCCTGCACCAGAGCCTCGGGTTCAAGCAACTTACGCATCTCGTAAAGATTGACCACACGCATCTCGTCGAGCTTTGGGAGATGCCATCGGTGCCCCGGTTCCTTCCGCAAAACGCCGCGATGTTCCAACCTTGCCAGCACTTCGCGCGCGACCGTCCGGCTGACGCCGAAATACCGGGCTAGCTCGGTTTCGATCATCCGCCAATCACCGTACGCGGCGTGTATGACGGTCGCTTCGGCCACCTCATGGTAGATCGCCTCCCAGCTTGCCGTCGCTTCTACGAACGGGGGGCGGGAAGGTTCCTGCCCGCCTGAAGCGGCCTTCGACCGTGGATGGTTTCGATTCACGGCCACCGTCATGCCCTTGGCATTGCGGTCGAGAAGACCTTCGCCTTCGAGCCTGCGGAAAGCGTTACGCACGGGCCCGCGGCTGACGCCGAACCGTTCCGCCACACTTTGCTCAGTCAGATGGTCGCCTGGGGAAAACCGGCCGGCGTAGATTTCGTCCGTCAGCAACCGTTGAATCTGCTCGTGCAGGCGCGGTGCCCGACCCGGTCGTCCGATGGTTTCCGTCATGCTTCAAAGGCCTCGGGCAGATCATCACCAACGTTCTTCGACATGCAACTGGCTCATAGCACAGTCTGTGCAACAGGATAAAAGATCACCACAGGTGACGCTCATACTGCACTCTTCCGCGCCGCAACCCGGACACCAAGATACTCGAACATGAAAATGCCGAGAACCATCGCCGCCGCCATCACATTGGCCCACACTGCCGGATGCATGATGAGTACGATGCTTACCACCAAAACGGACAGCTTCGGGATCGTGAGAGCGCGGAAAAGATAGCGCTCGCCAAGCCCCGCCATACACACCACCGTAAGCAAACCGCCGCCCAGCGCCGCGATTAGGCGCAGCGGTTCGGCCTCCTGCCACAGCACCAGAGAGGGCCAATAGACGAATATGAAGGGTACGATATATGCCGCCATTCCCAGCCGCATGGCCGTGAAGCCGGATTTCATCACCGAGGCATTGGCAATTCCCGCGCCCACATAGGCGGCAAGCGCCACAGGCGGGGTTATCGACGATACGCCACCCCAGTAGTAGCAGAAAAGATGGGCGACAAGCGGCGGAACACCCATTTCGACCAGGCTGGGCGCGACCAGCGTGGCGGTGATGATGTACACGGACGTGGTCGGCAGCCCGAAACTGAGAAAGAGCGAGGCCGCCGCGGCGAGCAGGAGCGCCGGCAAAAGCGAGCCGTCCGCAAGGCCGATAATCGACTGGGTGAAGATCAGGCCCACCCCGGACAGCGCCACCGCGCCGACGATGAAACCGACGGCAGCGCAAGCGATCGCCGTCGAGATCGTGTTGCGGGCGCCGAGCACCATCGCATCCGCGATATCCGCCAACCCCATGCGGGTATGAGAGCGGAGCGCGCTGATGACCACGACGCCGATCGTGGAGAAGAAGGCGGAGAAGAGCGCCGTAAAGCCCATCATCAGCATGCCGATCAGCAGGAAGATCGGCAGCACCAGATGGCCGTGAGACAGGATCACGCCCTTGACGCGCGGCAGGCGGTCCCGCGCAATGCCTTCCATGCCGAGCTTGCGCGCCCGCAGGTGAACCTGGAGGTAGACGGCCCCGTAATAGAGGGCGGCGGGCAGAATCGCCCCGAGCGCCACCTGGGAATACGGCATCTGCAGGTATTCGGCCATGATGAAGGCCGAGGCACCCATGATCGGCGGCAGGAACTGTCCGCCGCAGGAGGCCACCGCTTCCACGGCGGCGGCAAAATACCCCTTGAAGCCCAAGCGCTTCATCAGCGGGATCGTGAAGACACCCGTGGATGCGACATTGGCGGCCGAGGACCCCTGGATCATGCCCATCATGCCGCTGGCGATGATGCCCACCTTGGCCGGGCCGCCGGGGCTGTGTCCCGCCGCCGCGAAGGCGAGGTTGGTGAAGAAACTCGTCGTGCCCGACTTCTGAAGGAAAGCGCCGAAGAGCACGAAAAGATAGACATATGTCGCCGAGACGCCGATGGCGACACCGAAGACGCCCTCGGTCGACATGTACATCTGCCTGATGACACGCTCGAAGCCGAAACCGCCATGGCCCATGACGCCGGGCATCCACGGCCCTACAAAGAGATAGCCCACGAACAGGGCGGAAAGCACGACCAGGAACATGCCCATGGTCCGGCGGGCCGCCTCCAGCACCACGATGCAGAAGATCGTACCCATCACGATATCTGTCTGCGTGGGAAATCCCCCGCGCATAACGATATCCAGGTAGTTCCAGGCCAGATAGCCGGACGAGACGCTTCCCGCGAGAGCGAAGGCTATGTCGAGAAGGCGGGGATTACCCGCCTTCTCGCTGCGGAGCGTGGGATAAAGGAGAAAGCCGAGAAACAGCATGAACGCCAGGTGGACGGGCCGCTGCTCCATTGCCGGCAGCGGCCGGTAGCCCGCCGTGTAGAAGTGGAACACAGACGACAGGATGGCGACGACGAAGAAGAGTTTCGACCAGAGGCCTGTCAGTTCCCGCGTTTCGGAGGGGGCCTCACGCGCGCCCTGGATCGCATCGAGGTCGATGATCCCCTCACCCTCCAGATCGGGGCGCGTCCATTCCTCTGGTTTACGGCTTTTACGGTCTTCTCGGGCCATGGCGCGGTTCCGGCATGTGTTGATGCAAGACCGGGGCGGCCGGCATGGCCGCCCCGAAGAGATGCGTCACAGGCACGACACCTTACATCACGCCTTTCTCGCGGTAGTAGCGCTCGGCCCCCGGATGCAGGGGGAAAGGCAGACCGTCCATGGCATTTTCAAGGGTCATGTACTCCGCCAGCGGATGCACCTTGATAAGCTCATCCTTGTTTTCGAACATCGCTTTCGTCAGCTCATAGACCTGATCTTCGCTCATGCCCGAATGAGTCGCGAAGGTGATCGGCGAAGCGAAGGTTTCGATTCCCTCATCGCCGAAGGGATTTGCGGACGCTGGCAACGTATAGGCATAGTCCAGGCTGTCGGCCGTCATCGCTTCGATGACGTCCTCATCGATGTCCAACGCACGCGCCATGCCGGTGTCAGCCACCTGCTGGATCGAGGCGGACCCTGGCGCATCCGGCCAGACCATGGCGTCGATCTGACGGTTGCGGACCTGATCGATAGCCGACTGGTGAACCGTGAACTCCGGATGGATGTCCTCATAGGTCCATCCGAAATGCTCCATAATGCTGCGCCACCAGGTTTCGCCGGCACCGCCCTGCGTTCCGACCGAAACCCGCTTGCCCTCGAGATCCCGCATGGATTGGATGTCTTCATCGATCGCGATGAACCATTGCGGATTGGGATAGACCGTCGCGATGGCACGCAGCCCCTGGTAGCGTCCCTCCGGGCGATCAGCGAACCGGCCCGTGTTGGTGTAGGCCTGCTGGCCGATACTGCCGGTGAGATAAGCCAGTTCGACCTCCTGATCCGCCAACAGATCGAGATTTTCCACCGAGCCGCCCGTCGCCTGGATCGAAGCCTGCGTGTTTTCCAGTTCATCATTGTAGATTGAAGCAAGCCCACCGCCCAGACGATAGTAGTTGCCCCCCGAGCCGGCAGTTGCAATCCGCACGAACTCTTGGGCACTGGCGACCTGCGGCGCCATTCCGGCCGCCAACGCAGCTGCAACACCGGTTGCAAACAGTCTCTTGAGCATGATGGTTTCCTCCCAAATTGCGTACTTGCCTAACAATTGTTAAGTGTATACATGCTACAAAAATGAGACAAGGGATTTCTCACCCGGAATTCGAAGCGAGGGAAAATGAACGGATTGGAAGGTAAGACCGCATTGGTCATTGGCGGGTCCAGCGGAATTGGATTTGCATTGGCACAGGGGTTGGCGGACTCGGGGGTTGGCATCACGATCGCCGCACGTACGAGGGAGAAGGTCGAAACCGCGGCCGAGGCGCTCAAGCGATTGGATCCGCAAGCTCTCGGGCTGGTGGCGGACGTTACGAAACGCGAGGCGATCGAGCACCTTGGCACGACCGTGACCGAGCGTCGCGGCGTACCCGATATCCTGATCAACTGCCAGGGCACCACGGTCATTCGTCCCGCGGTCGAGATCGCGGAGGAGGACTACGACCGGGTGATGGACACCAATCTGCGCAGCGTCTTCTTCTGCTGCACGATCCTGGGGGCAGCGATGCTCGAACGCCGGAGCGGCGCAATCATCAACATCGCCTCCCTGGCGGCACATCGCGGATGGCCCAGTGCGTCGGTCTACTCGATGAGCAAACACGGAATCCTCGGTCTCACGCGCACGCTGGCCGCGGAGTGGGCGCAGCAGGGCGTTCGCGTGAACTCCATATCGCCGGGTTTTTTCCTCACGGAACTCAACCGCGACAAGATGTCGGAGGCGCGCAAACGTTCAGCTCTGATGCGCACGCCGAGCAACCGCTTCGGCGAGGTCGAGGAGTTGGTGGGGGCCGCGCGATATCTGGCCTCCGACACGGCCGGTTTCGTCACGGGGACCGATATCGCGGTGGATGGCGGATATCTGGCCGGCGGCATATGAGCCAATGCAGCCGGGGAGCTTTTCGATGTCGAACCCGTTCATCCTGTCCGAACGCGACAGCGTTGCGATACTGACCAGCCGCGCGGCGGCCGAAACCCGCCCCCTGGGCGAAGGGTGAGGCGAATCCGGCGCTCGGGCTTGCCTCGGACCGGTTGGCTGGCCTGGGAGCAAGTCCCGTGCTGGCCGAAACACCGGAAGTCTAGGCCCCGAACAGCTGCTGCTGCAACGCGCGGCAAGCGGAGCCGTGGCGGAAAAACTGGTGGAGCGCATTCGCTGGTGGGAGAACTACACGGCCATGCACGGCGGCTCGATGGACAACAATCCCAGTTCCGGCAACAAGGCGGGCGGCCTCACCACGATTCTGGAAAAGTCATTTGGGGCTGTCGCCAAGGGCTGGTCCACACCCCTTGTCGACGTGATCGATTACGCGGTACCCGTCACACGGGCGGGGCTCAACTTCATGGATTCGCCGGGCTACGATCCGGTATCCGTAACAGGACAGATTGCGGGCGGATGCCAGATTGTCTGCTTCACCACCGGCCGGGGCTCAGCATTCGGGTCGAAACCCGCGCCGACCATCAAGCTAGCATCCAACAGCGGCCTTTATCGGCGGATGCCCGACGATATGGACATCGATTGCGGCGCGGTCATCTCAGCCGGCGCTACCCTCTCCGATAAAGCGGACGAAATTCTGGACATGATTCTGGCCGTCGCCTCGAGCCGAACCACAAAGAGCGGAACGCTCGGGCTTGGCGACAATGAATTCGTGCCCTGGCAGGTGGGTGCGGTGATGTAACCGCAGAACTTCCTGACTTCGTCAACCGCAAGTGGGCGAAGGCTTGTTGATCCGCCGCCCGCTTTCGGAATCGAAAAGATGCATGCTCGCGAAATCGGGCATGAGGCCGACCCGTTCTCCCACCTTCAGGGGCAACCTGTTCCTATAAAGAACCGTCACCATCTGATGGCCCGTATCGATGTTGGCGATGGTCTCGCCGCCCATGGGCTCGATGACCTCGACCGTCCCGCCGATCCCTTCCCCTTCCTCGATGATCGAAACGGCATCGGGCCGAAAACCGCAGATTACGTTTTCGGGAAGGGGTTCCCGGCGCAAGTGCGCGGGCCTCGCAAACCTGGTTCCCAGGATCGACAGGCCGTCCTGGTCGACGACGCCGGGCAGGAGGTTCATGGCGGGCGAACCGATGAAGCCAGCGACGAACAGGTTGGCCGGGGCGTCGTAGACGTCGATGGGATTGCCGAACTGCTGGACGACGCCCTCGCGCATCACGACGATCCTGTCGCCCATCGTCATCGCCTCGACCTGGTCGTGGGTGACATAGATCGATGTCGCCTCGAGGCGCCGGTGCAGCGCCTTGATCTGCGCGCGCATTTCCACGCGCAGCTTGGCGTCGAGATTGGACAAGGGCTCGTCGAACAGAAAGACCGCCGGATTGCGCACGATGGCGCGGCCCATGGCCACGCGCTGGCGCTGGCCGCCGGAAAGCTGGCGCGGATAGCGCTCGAGCAGGGGCGTCAGCTCCAGAAGCTCGGCCGCCTCGGCCACCCGGCGCGCGGTCTCCGCCTTCGGCGCCTTGCGCAGCTTGAGGGCGAACTCGATGTTCTGGCGCACCGTCTTGTGGGGATAGAGCGCGTAGTTCTGGAAGACCATGGCGATGTCCCGGTTCTTGGCGGCGACCGTGTTCACCACCCGTTCGCCGATCCTGAGCTCGCCAGCCGTGATCGGCTCCAGCCCGGCGATCATGCGCAAAAGCGTCGATTTTCCGCAGCCGGACGGCCCGACCAGCACGACGAACTCGCCGTCCTCGATCGCCAGGTCCAGGCGCGGGATCACCTCGACCGCTCCGTAGTGCTTGTTGACTCCGGTCAGGGTCACCGATGCCATATACGAACTCCCTGGATGCGGCCTTCGATCATTTCACGGCGCCGCTGGTCAAACCGTTCACGATCTGGCGCTCGAAGACGAGATAGAGCACCAGGATCGGAATGATCGTCGTGATCGTGAATGCGTTGATGAGCGACCAGTCCTGGATGCCCATGCTGTCGCGCAACAGGAACAGCTGGTAGGGCAGCGTTCGCATTTCCGAGGATGTGGTGAAAGCCAGGACGAAGGGAAACTCGTTCCAGGCCTCGCGCAGCGAAAGAATGCCGGCGGTCACCATGCCCGGCAGCGAGATCGGCACCACCACCTTCCAGATGCGCTGCCATAGCGATGCGCCGTCGATGGCCGCTGCCTCCTCCAGCTCGCGCGGCACCGCGCGGAAGAAGCCCATCAGGATCCACGTCGACATGGGCACGGCGGTCGCGCAATAGGTGACGATCAGGACGGTGTAGGTGTCGAGCAGATTGAGCCGCTCGACGAGATAGTAGAGCGGAATGATGAGGCTGGCACGCGGCAGGATGCGCGGCACCAGGATGAACAGCAGGAGCACGTGCCGCCATGCGAAGGCATAGCGCGCGAAACCATAGGCGGCCAGAACGGAGACGAAGAGCGCGACGGCGGTCGATGTGATCGCCAGAAACAGGCTGTTCCACAGATAGGTGGGAAAGCCGTCGGAGGTGATGACGCGCGCATAGTTGTCGAGCGTCGGATCCTCGGGAATGAGACCGCTGGTGTAAAGGGTCAGCGGCGTCTTCAGCGAGGCCGAGAAGGACCAGACGATCGGCAGCACCGCCCACAGGGTGAGGAGAATGAGGGCGACCCAGACCACGATACGGGTCGTCAGGGTACCCGTCCGTAAGGTGCTACCGGTCATGGTCTGGACGTCCTGCTGCGCGGAGGAAGATGGCGCTCAAGGTGATGTTGATGGCAAGGATCACGATCATCACCGCCGCGCCGGTCGAGTAGTTCAGGTCGCGGAAGGCGAGCTGGTACATGTAGACCGCCAGCACCTCCGTCGAGCGTCCCGGGCCGCCGCCGGTCAGCGGCAGGATGATGTCGAACATGTTGAAGCTGGCGAAGCTGAGCCACATCAGGGAAAGCGACAGCATGGGCATGATAGACGGGATGGTGACATGCAGGAACTTTTGCCACGCATTGGCGCCGTCGATCTCGGCGGCGTCGTAAAGCTCGGGATCGACGGTCTGCAGTCCCGCCAGGAGAATGAGGGTGGCGAACGGCGCGATGAACCAGATGTTGGCCATGATGACGACGATCAGCGCACGGTCCGGGTCGGCCAGCCACGAGACGGTCGAAAGGCCCAGCATATCCATCAGTTGCGTGGCCACGGCGTTGTCGCCGGTGAAGAGAAAGCGCCACATGACGGCGGCGGCGACGCCGGAGACGAGATAGGGGATCAGCGCGATCGCCCGGAAGATGCTGCGGCCCACGCTGGTGTGATTGAGGACCAGCGCGTGCATCATCGACATCGTAATGCCGATGACGATCGTCGCGCCGACGAAGATGAGTGAGACGGTCAGCGAATTGCGGAAACCGGGGGAGCGGAAGAGCGCAATATAGTTGGCAAGGCCGACGAAGGGCTCGCCCGGCTCCCACACCTCGACGCGGTAGAACGACATGACGGTACCGCTCACCACGGCGTAGCCGAGCACCCCGGCGACCAGCGCGATCGCCGGCAGCAGGAGCATGTAAGGGGTCAAGGTCTCGAGCCAGCGCTCCCTGGCGGCGGCAAGCATGTTCGCCACGCACGTCCTCCCTTCGCGTCACCGGGACCGGCGGTACGGCCGGCCCCGGCAGACGGCTCGTCTCAGCCGTTGACGAGTTCGTCGATCCGCGCCTGTTTTTCGGCGGCGAGTTCGGCGGCATCGCGGTCCGGATTCTGCAACGCCTCCTGCATGGCGTCGAGCAGGATCTGATAGATCTGGCTCTGGCGCGGATGCGTGGGCAGCGGCGCCAGTTCGGCAAAGGCCGGTGCGAACTGCGACGCCCACGGCTTGGCGGCGTTGTACTCTTCCGATTCGAAGACCGAGAGAACCGTGCCGGGCTGATAGCGCATGGACACCTCGGCAACGTTGTCGGCATCGGCGAGATATCGCAGCACCTTCAGCACCGCCTCGTCGTTTTCACCGTTCTCGGTCACCAGGAAGGGCCAGCCGAGCGTCATGGTCCGCCCCTCGTCTTCGCCGCCCGGCCGCACCGGAGGCGCCGAACCGTTCCACTCCTCGCCCCAGGTGAGCGTCTCCTGGATGGTCGGATAAATGTTGTCGCCGATCATCGCCTGCGCGGCGTCACCATTGATGAAGGACGCACGCATGGCGCCCGAATCCCAGGCCAGGACATCCTGCGAGGTCAGCTCCTCGCGCACCAGCGTCTGGTAGAAGGAAAGCAAATAGTGTCCTGCCTCGGAATCGAGTTGCGGTACGCCGTTCTCAAACTGCCCGCCCATGGCCATGAAGATGGACAGGAACCAGACGGGATCGTGCGCGCGGCTTCCCACGACGGCAAAGCCGACACGGCCTTCGTCCTTCACAGCGCGCGCGAAATCGAGGACATCATCCCAGGTCTCCGGCACGTCGAGGCCGGCTTCCTCCAGCCAGTCGGCACGGTAGGTGTACCAGAACGGACCGGCGAACAGCGTCACGCCGTAGGTGGTGCCGTCGAGGGACGCCATGTCCCAGGCTGTCTGGGAGAGATCGTTGTAGGAATCGGGATCCTCGTCCTGCCACCTTTCCAGCAGCGGGCCGATATCGCGCACCGCGCCCTGGGCGACCAGCGGAGCCAGGCCGTCCGCCGGCGTCTGCACGATGTCGGGTGCGCGCCCCGCCCGGGCTGCGCGCAGCGTGTCGGCCACCGACTGCTCAAGTGGGATGACGTCTGTGGTCACCCGGATGTCGGGGTTCTCGGCATGGAAAGTCTCGAAGGCATCGGCGGGTATGAAGTTCTCCCGCCCGAACCAGACGGTGATCTCCGTCACATCCTGGGCGAGCGCGGGTTGCAATGCGCCGAATGCAACGCCGGCGGCGAGAACGGCCCCCGCCGCAGCGGCGCCGGAACGTCTTGAATACCGAAAGCCAGTCATGTCTTCTCCTCCTTTCGCGGTGTTCCGCGTTTGCGGTGGCTAGGCCACCGACCTCCTCCCTGCAGACTGTTTTCCTGCAGATGCCTCGACCTCGGCCAGGTCGTGCATGACGTCGCGCACGACGCGTGTCTCGGCGAGCGCGCGGTATCCGGAATAAAGCTTCGCATAGACCTCGGTGTTGCCGTCAACGGGGCTTACCCGGCGGAAGCTGCGCGCGCCGAAGCGCTCTGCTCCATCAGCGAAACCCGCAACGACCCCTCCTGCCACGGCACCGTGGATGGCGGCGCCGACGGCCGTGGCGTTGTCGATTTCCGGGACGCGGATTTCCTTGCCCAGGACGTCGGCGAGAATCTGCACGAGCAGGGGATTGCTGGCCGCCAGCCCGCTCGTCACGATCATTTCCTCGACGGGCAGTCCGCCCGCCTCGAACAATTCGACCACCGACCTTGCACCGAAGCAGAGCGCTTCCATGAGCGCGCGATAGATCTGCGCCGCCGTCGTGTGCGTGTCGAGTCCCACGAGCAGACCGCTGAGCTTGGTATCGGCGAGCGGCACGCGATTGCCGCTCCACCAGTCGAGGGCGACAAGGCGCCCCGCACCGGGCGCCAGCTCCGCCGCCTCGGCATTGTAGGCCGCGAAGCTGTCGGACAGTTCCGCCCCGCGCGGGAAGGTGCGGGCAAACCAGGCCAGCGTATCGCCGAAGCCGGCCTGGCCGGCCTCATAGCACCAGAAGCCGGCGACGGAGGCGTCCTTCGCCACCCCTTCGATGCCGGGCGGCAGCGGTTTGAAGGCAGAAGAAAGATGCAGGTAAACCGCTGAGGTGCCGAGCGCGGCGACCAGGCAGCCGTCGCGCACGCCACCCACGGCCGGCAGCACCGCATGGGAATCGATCACCGCCACGGCCACTGTGCACGGCCCCTCGATGCCGGTGTCCGCGCGCCAGGCGGCATCCAGCCTGCCGGCCGATGTGCCGATGGGAAACGGCGCGCTCAGCCGCGCTTCCAGCCCGTCGACAGCATCGGTGGGATAGCCCTCGCGCGCATCGTACTGCGCCTTATAGGCAGCGAAGGCCAGGCTGCGCCGCTCCTGGCCGGTCAATTGCCACACGACCCAGTCACCGGCTTCGATGAAGCGGTCGGTCTGCGCCCAAAGGTCGGGCGCCTCCCGCGCCAGTTCGGCCGCCTTGGCCAGAAGCCACTCGCCGGAAACCTTGCCGCCGAAATTCGTCAGGAAATCACCGCCGCGCGCGTTGATCGCATCGGCGAAGTGCTGTGCGGACGCATGCTTCCAGAGTTTCACATAGGCGTGGCCGGAATCGGGATGCGTTTGCGAGAGCGCCCGCCCGTCGGCGTGGGCCGGCATCGGCGAACTCGCCGTGAAGTCGATCCCGATCGACTCGATATGCTTGCCCGTGCCGAGCACCGTGAGGATCTCCCTCGCGGCCACGAGATAATCGCTCGCGTCCTGCAGCGCCCAGCCGCGCGGCAGTTCCGCCCCGTCGCGCATGCGCGTCATGACGCCGTTCGGATAGTCGACCGTATGACTCGCCACCTGCGCGCCGGTCTCGGCGTCGATCAGCACGCCGCGGGCCGATTCCGTGCCATAGTCGAGGCCGATGAGATATCGTCCTGCCATATCAGCGCCCCGCTCGCTCTGCCGAAACCAGCCGCCGCGCGGCATCCGCGACCGCTTCCTCGGTAATTCCGAAATGGGCGAACAGATCATCGGGCGGCGCGGAGTCGCCGAAGCGGTCGAGACCGACCGCCGCGCCCTCAAGGCCGATATATTTGCGCCAGTAGTCGGTCGCGCCCGCTTCCACGGAGACCCGCGGCACGCCGGCGGGCAGCACCGCCGCCCTGTAGGCGGTATCCTGCCGGTCGAAAACGGCGGTCGAGGGGATGGAGACCACGCGCGCGCCGATATCCTCGCTTTCCAGCTGCTTCGCCGCCGCCACGGCAAGTGCCACCTCCGAGCCCGTGGCCAGAATGACGACGCGCAGCGGAGCAGTCTCCCGGCGCAGCACGTAGCCGCCGCAGCGCACCGATTCGCGCGTGGCCTGGTCACGCGGCTGACAGGGCAGGGCCTGGCGGCTCAAGACGATGGCGGTCGGCATGTTGCTATTGCGCAGCGCCTGCTCCCACGCCGCCACGGTCTCCACCCCGTCGCAGGGGCGCCAGACGTCGAGATTGGGCGTGAGCCGCAAGGAAGCGAGTTGCTCCACCGGCTGGTGCGTGGGGCCGTCCTGCCCAAGGGCGATGGAATCGTGCGTGAGGATGTAGATAGCGCCCAGTTCCATCAAGGCGGCCATGCGGATGGCGTTCTTGGCATAGTCGGAGAACACGAGATAGGTGCCGCCGAACGGGCGGAAGCCGCCATGGGCCAGAAGCCCGTTCATGATGGCCGCCATGGCGAACTCGCGCACGCCGTAATAAATGTAGTCGCCGCCCCGTCCGGCGGTCATCGGCACGTGGTCCCACCACAGGGTCTGCGTCGATCCCGTCAGGTCGGCCGAGCCGCCGATCAGCTCCGGAACGGAGGGCGAGAGCGCGGCCATGACGCCGTGGCTGGCCTTGCGCGTCGCTACACTCTCTCCCGCCTCGGCAGCCCCCTCGAGCAAGCCGCGGCACAGGTCGTCGAAGTCTTCGAGAAGCGCACCGCTCATGCGGCGTTCGAACTCCGCCGCAAGGTCCGGATAAGCGGCGCGATAGGCGGCGAACCGTTCGTTCCACTCCGCTTCGAGTGCCGCACCCGACCCGCGCCTGTCCCATTGCGCCGCCGCTTCGGGAGGAACGGCGAACGCCTCGTGCGGCCAGCCCATCGCGGCCTTCGCGGCGGTGATCTCCTCTGCACCCAGCGGCGCGCCGTGGCTGTCGTGACTGCCGGCCTTGCTCGGAGCGCCCCTGCCGATGGTGGTCCGGCAGCAAATCAGGCTCGGACGCGCGGTCTCGCGCTTGGCATCCGCAATGGCGCGGGAAACGGCAGACATGTCGTGCCCGTCGACCTCTTCGACCACATGCCAGTCATAGGCGGCGAAGCGCTGGCGTGTGTCGTCGGTGAACCAGCCGCCAACCGGACCGTCGATGGAAATTCCGTTGTCGTCGTAAAGGACGATCAGCTTGCCGAGGCCGAGCGTGCCGGCAAGCGAGCAGGCTTCGTGGGAGATCCCTTCCATCAGGCAGCCATCGCCGACAAAGGCATAGGTGAAGTGGTCGACGACGGTATGGCCGGGCCGATTGAACCCGTGGGCGAGGTTGCGCTCCGCAATCGCCATGCCGACCGCGTTCGCCAGCCCCTGGCCGAGCGGTCCCGTCGTCGTCTCGACGCCAGGCGCACATCTCCGCTCGGGGTGACCGGGCGTGCGGCTTCCGAGAGAACGGAACGCCTTGAGATCGTCCATGTCGACATCGTAGCCCGTCAGATGCAGCACACTGTAAAGAAGCATCGAGCCGTGCCCGTTGCTGAGCACAAAGCGGTCGCGGTCGGGCCAGTCCGGATTGGCGGGATTGAAGCGCAGGTGGTCCAGCCAAAGCGCGGCGGCGATTTCCGCCATGCCCATAGGCATGCCCGGGTGGCCCGATTTGGCGTTCTCCACCGCGTCCATCGCAAGGGCACGCACGACATCCCCCACACTCGACATCGACATGCTGGCTGAACTTTTCATCATACAGGAAAACCATCCCCTGCGCGCGCCTGCAGGGCGCACATAAACAATCTATTTTCGTTTTCTGCTCAAATATTCAAACTTTCTGATCGTATGTCAATCCAGTTAAGTGTATTTTTTTACGTAATAGCCCGTCTTTATGGCTGGCTGGTTTGAGGGTACGAATGATCCGTCGTGGTGAAAGGGACAGAGCGTGCATGGAAAAGGCTGATCTTCAGAACCTGGGCGAAATCCTGAGTCCGATCGCACTCGGCCAAGCCTCCTCGCGTTCGGACCTGCAACTGGTTACCGGATTGTCTCGCGTGACGGTGACGCAACGTCTCAATTTGCTGCTTGATGCCGGCCTCGTCATCGAGACGACCGGAACCATACCAAGCGGAGGGCGTCCGAGCCGGATGCTCGCCCTGAACCCGAAATCGGGCTTCATGCTGGTGGGCGACATCGGCGAAAGTTTCGTTCACCTGGCCGCCGTAGACCTCGACCGCATAGTCATCGATGAGTCGACGCTCACCTATTCGACCACGATGCCGCCGCAGCACGTTCTCGCCATGATCTGTGAAGAATTCAAGCGCCTGGCGTCGGCCGCGAGTGGCAACGGCGTTGCTCTAGGCGCTTGCCTGAGTCTTCCCACCCCGGTCGACTACGAGCGTGGTCGGGTCGTGGGTCCGTCCGTTTTGCCCGGTTGGGACGACCTGAACATCATCGAAGAGCTCCAGCGCGAACTCGGCGTTCCCTCCCTCGTGGAAAACGACGTCAACCTCATGACCATCTATGAATACCGCCAGAACTACGGCGAGATCGACGATCTGTTCTTCATCAAGGCGGGCACAGGTATCGGCAGCGGCATCATCGCCGATGGACGCCTGTTCCGTGGCGCGCAGGGAGCGGCGGGTGATATCGGCCATATTCAATTCATCGATGAAAAGGCTCCCTTGTGCAGGTGCGGCAAACCGGGTTGCGTCGAGGCGCGGGCCGGCGGCTGGGCAATCGCCCGGGACCTCACCGCGGTGGGGCTGGAGGCGGAGAACGCAAGAGATGTCCTGAAGCATCTGCGTGCCGGCAAACCGGAGGCGATCATGCTGATCCGCAACGCCGGCCGCACCATTG
The DNA here is from genome assembly GCF_042660605.1 of Nitratireductor sp. GCM10026969. Classification (NCBI taxonomy): domain Bacteria; kingdom Pseudomonadati; phylum Pseudomonadota; class Alphaproteobacteria; order Hyphomicrobiales; family Phyllobacteriaceae; genus Nitratireductor; species Nitratireductor sp. GCM10026969. The sequence goes on along the minus strand of NZ_JBHSUM010000021.1, from coordinate 13,095 downwards.
GCGAGGTGATCTCCGACGTGGTCAGCATTCTCAACCCGCGGGTCATCGTCGTCGGCGGCACGCTGGCCCAGGCCGGAGAACTCCTCGTCTCCGGCATTCGCGAGTTGGTCTATCAGCGCTGTCTCCCCCTCGCCACGCGGGAACTGGAGATCGTGGTATCCGCGCAGTTTGCCGAGCGCGCGCTCTTCGGCGCGGCCTATCTCCTGTTCGAAAACATCTTCTCGGGACCGGGGCACCTGGACTTCATCGCGCGTACCTGCCGCCCTCGCGACGCGTGAGGAACGATGGTGTGCCGTATTGCAGGTCGGCACGGGCCGCCATCAAACCGAAACCTATCGGCTGCATCGGACCGCAGACGAGCAGTAGGCGGCAGCAAGGCACCACGCTTTCAGGTGCGGGTCTTATCACATGGCCGTCAGAACGGTTCACGAGGAAGTTTGCGCCTTCCAGGCGAGATAGACCGCTTGCCGGGCTTCACGATCCTTGATCATCGGGAGCACCACGACCGAGATGGTGCGACGCTGCAAAATTCCAGTCTTGATGTTTCGCGGATCCCTGATCAGGTGCAGGTCATGACGACAATGCCTACGCCGAATTGCTGCAGAAGTTCCGGCCGCGGCTCGAGCAGGAGCTGGCCGAAATCGATCGTCTGAGCACCGACAACGCGAATTGGAGTGCTCCCGTGGAACTGGACCAGCAAAGCGTCTCTTGCCTCCAGGGACGGAGGACAGCAATGCTCCCGTAGCAAATGGAGCAAGCAGAGCAGCAATTGCTGCACGATTGATAGCAGGGCTGGGGTCGAAGCTTGTTGGCCAAAACGACCAGCGATGATCCTTACAGCCGAAGTTCCTGGCATTCCTCCGCTACCCAATGCATTGATTGGCCGCCACAGTCTTTGGCGTCCATTGGCGGTTAACTCCGTTGCGGTGTTTCGATTGCGCTTCCACGTCAAATGTCGCACTTGGCGACATGATGGGGCGCAACGTCACAAGGTTCAGTGGTATCTTTCTACATCAGCCGGCCAAATGGCTTCGCCTGGCAACACACCCCGCCGCCGTCGCGGGAGTATCCATGGCTGGCGCTCTGCTCCTTTTTGAGCTGGAGAACAACACGCTGTCTCTCCCCTTTGCGGGCGCGCTCGTTGCCACCTTGGCAAGTGCGATCTTTGCGGTATCGCACCGGCTCGCCTTTTCAGTCTATTCCGCTTGGGCCTTGACCGGAACGATCAGTGTGGCTTCCGCAATCAAGTTCACGATGAAGGGGTTCTCGCTGCACTTCTACGATCTGGTGGTGATCGTCGGCGACCCGGATATGTACCGTTTCATCTTCTCGTACTATCTGCACCTCGCCCTGCCGGTCGTATTGCTCGCGTTTGCAGCTATGATCTTGCTGTACCTGGTCTACCGAGTGGAACGCCCCCGTTCCGTATCTCGTTCCGCAGCTGCAATGCTCCTCGTGGCCGTAACAATCCTCCTACCGGCAACATACCCCGCCGAGGCCTATGCGCAGCATCGCTACTTCTACTACCTGCAAGGACGACACACGTCAGCATTCTTCGTGTCCCTGCTCGACGTTGTGAACGTGTTCGGGCAAGGCGAGTTGGAAACGCGGCTGGCATCCACACCGCCTGCCGAGCCGTTCCCGGATACGGTAGCGTGCGGTTCGGATAGCCAGCCAGATGTCTATGTCATCCTGGAGGAGAGCCACGCCGATCCGGCGATCTTTCCCCAGATCGGAAATGGCGATGCCATCGCACGAGACATGGAAGCCAATGCCGGCCGGTTTTATCCGCTCCAGGTGGAAACCTTTGGCGGCGGCACCTGGATCAGTAACCTCTCTATGATGACGGGACTTTCAGGCGCGGATTTCGGATGGCGTAGCCCCTATCTCACAATTTCGCTTGAAGGGCACGTAGCCGGAGCGTTGCCGGAGGTTTTTTCCCGCTGCGGCTATCGAACCGCTGCCATCCTTCCGTTCAATTACACCTTCGTCAACGAAGGATCGTTCTTGTCTTCCATAGGATTTGAGACGATTCTCGACATGGAGCGGATCGATGCACCCGGCCATCATTTGCGGGACAGCTTCTATCTCGATGCCGCCGAAACATTCATCGCCGAGCACCGGGCAACGGACGGGCGCCCCCTGTTCCTGCTCGTCCAGACAATGTTCGCGCATTCACCTTACAACCAACGGCTCGAGCCGGAAGTGAACGTTACCGGCGAACCGCTCCACGCCGACCCCGAAATTGCCGAATACCTGCGGCGCATGGTCATCGCCAATCGGGACCTTGGAGCATTCAAGGACAGGAGACGATCCGAGGAGGGTCAATATCCATACGTGCTTTTAGCTTATGGAGATCACCAGGTGTTCGCCACCAAGCCGCTGGTGGACCAGTTGGAGGGTGCGGGCTCGCTCGCACGATTGGACTCGCTCGCCTATCGTACGTTCTACGCCTTCAGCGGAGCGATGGCTGCGGAAGCTGGCTCGGACGATCCTGTCGATATCGCCTTTCTCGGCGCCCTCCTCCTCCGCGCCGTAGGCATTGAAGGTTCTCCGATGTTTGCAGACCTTGCTCGATTGAACCGCCTGTGCGGTGGCGCGTTTCGGGCGTGCCCGCACCGCTCTGAAATAGACCGCCATCTTAAGCGCCGGATCGAGAGTGGCTTTCTTGTGCTCGATCCAAGCCAGCCCGACACGTGATCATCTTCTAGTCGCAATCAGCCATGAGCGATCCGGTGCAGGCGCGGCACGAATAGCCAGAGCCAGAGTGAGGAAACCAGGGCGTAGGCCGCCAGGGCGACGTACTGTGCCTCTATGCGTATCCCGAAGTCGAGCAGCAGGCCGATCAGTCCAGGCGCCAATGCCGACGCGAAGACCTGGCCGGCAAAGGCAACCGACCGGATGGCGCCGAGATGGCGTGTTCCGAACAACTCCGCCCAAAGGGCACCCAACAGGGTGGATGCGCTGCCGTTGGTCAGTGCGCCCAGGAGCATGAAGACTGGCACGGCATAGGGGGACGTCGAGAACGCCAGGACGAGGATGCCGCAGGTCATCGGCAGGAGGAACAGCGGCAGGAAGCTGCGCGCTGCAAACCGGTCGACCAGCCATCCCGTCAGAAGCGCCGTGCAGACGCTGGTGATTGCGTAAACAGGAAACCAGCCCGCGAACCAGGCGAGGCTCCAGCCCTTCGCCTCGACCAGATAGGCCTGGTGAAAGAATATGCCCGTCATGACAAAAGACGGGACGACGATGCCGGAGACGACTGCGAAGAACTCCGGCGTGCGCAACACCTCCGCCCTGGTCCATTGGCGCCGCACGCCCGATGTTTCGCCTGACGGAATCTCGACAGCGCCCAGCTGTGGCTCGGCGCGCAAGAAGAACAGGACGAGCGGAATGGAGACGAGCACGAGGGTTGCCGCGGCGATCGTCCAGACCTCGCGCCAGCCAAACGCCGCCATCAACGTCACCGCCGCAAACGGCATGACGGCCTCGCTGGCGGGAAAGCCGAGCACGGCAAGCGACATCATGCGCCCGCGCCTGCGGAGATACCACCGGCCGACCCCGGTCATCGCGAGATGACCCATCGATCCCTGGCCGAAAAGCCTCAATCCAAACAGGATCGGCAGTAGCATCCACGCCGCGGCAACGCTCGACATCGCCAGGCACATGGCCGCGAGGCCGAGGATCGCAAGAACGGCCAGGAGGCGGATCGGGAAAACGTCGGCAACCTTGCCGCCCCACATCATCACGGCGGCACTTGTGATTGTGCCGGCCGCGTAAAGGCTGCCGAAGCCGCCATCGCTCAATCCTAACTCGCTCTTGATCTGCGGTGCGAAGATGGCAATGAAATAGGTCTGGCCGAAAGCCGACGACATGGTCATCAGCATGGCCCCAATCACCAAGCCTGTCGGCGCAGGCGGGGTCTTTTGCATCCAGTATTCGCTTTCCGGTTTTGGCTAACGCTGATGGGCAGGCTGATCTTCTGACGCTTCAGGTGGTAAATCGTGGCGCTGACCACTCACTCACCGTCGCTGTCGACCGGCTTGACCAGATCCGAAAATTCGTTGCGGAGGATTTCCTCGTCACGCTTCTCAACCACATTGATGAACACGTCACCGCGATATTTTTCGACCCAATGATGGCCGGAACCGTATCTGCGCAGATAACTTCCGATCTGGCGAACGGCAGCCTGTCCAGCATCGCGGTCCAGAAGGAATTTCATAGCCTCGCCTCGTTCCTCGGAGCCTCGGCCGAGAAGGGCCGCACCTTGGAGTAATTGCCAGGAGGATCCGCTCCCGGCGATGGCCGTGCGTTCGGCATCGGTGAATGCCTTCAGATCGGCCTTGCCTTCGGCGGAGATTCACCGGCATTTTCCGTAGTGAGAATTTTTCAGCAGGATATCGACGCCTATCCCTGGCAATCAGGACATCGAATCATGGGCCGACTTGCCGGTATCCGGATGGGGAATGATGGCCAAGGTCCGGCGGGACCGATAGCCTGCTGGAACAGGTTGCCGCAGTTCAGAGACGGCATTCATCATATGCCTCCTCCGGTGCAACCAAAAGGTCATGAAACTGGCTGCGGATCATCACCGCATCTTCCGCAAATGCCAGATCGATCCACCAATCACCGTCGACCAAATGGGCCGAGCCCGTGCCCTGGCCGAAGGCGCTGACATAGCGCAGAAGCGAATCGACGGTCTCCTTGCGCGTATTCGGCAAAAAGCGGACCTTCGACACCTGCCGCGCGGGAGCGCGAACTGGTTCACATTGCCTGTCCCGCTGACCGATTGGGACCGGCCCGGATCCGTAGACATTGACCGTCGAGCCGGAAATGGCCGAAGTGGGGCGAGACTTGGTATTATGCTTCTTCAAATGGTTCTCTCCTGTTGATCGGGGAGAATCCGAACGCGTTCGCCGCCCGGCAAAGCCACGGCTTCGACCGCTCAGGCGGCAAGGACCACGAGCGCCGATCCGGCAAATCCGGATTGGCTCACCGGGGCCATGCCAGGCGCGAAACGCCCTGTGCCGACCTGTCCGGTGTCTCCGGTCCCTGCATGAATACAAGGGGGATGCGAGACAGATAAGCCATCCCTCGGTGCAGTTCAACCGGCAGCGTGGCCGGGAGAGACTATTTGGCCTCGCTACCGGCCACAGCAGGCGCCGCCCGCCCCTTCGGGGCGCGCACGGCGAGGAGCGCGAACAGGATCAAGCAGGCAGCGACGGCGATGACAAGATAACCCGTTATGATGGCGGTGGCCGCCATCAGCGGCCCAACAACAAGCGGTGAGGCAAACTGGCCGATAAACATCAATGTACTTGAGGCGCCGGTCGCCCTGCCAAGCAGAGACTCGGGAACCAGATCGGCAATCACAATGGAAAGCGTGGAAAATGCGATGCCGTTGCCGATGCCGAGGAAGAAGGTTGCCGTAGCAAGAACCAGCGGGTTCTCGACCGTACCGAGAACAGCGAAAGCGGCCACCCAGCAAAGCGACGACATTCGGAGCAAGGCCACATAGGAGGCTCGCGCCCGCAGCCAGCCATAGAAGAGGCCGGTGAGACTCGCAGAACCGGCCATGGCAACCATGTAGTAGGAGACGGCAATCGGCGCGGTTATGCCGAGTTCCGCCAGCCGCTGCGGCAGGAAGACAGCCACGCTGTACATCATGACGGCCAGCGCGAACATGAAGGCGTAGACGCCGAGGAGGGCTGGCCGCTTCACGAGCGCACCGACACCACTTTCGCTCGGCGCGCTGGAGGTCCTCTGCGTCTCTGGCACGAGGATGATTGCGGCAACTCCGATCGGGATCGCGATCATGTAGATGCCGAAGACAGCCTGCCACGAGATGAGCGTCGCCAGCACGCCGGCGACAAAAGGGAAGATCAATCCGCCAATGCTCGTTGCCGCCGTGCGCCAGCCCATCACCCGGTCGCGCACCGGACCTTGGAAGAGCGAGAGCATGGCCACCGATGTTGCGGCGAACAGCAGCGCAGTTCCAACCCCGAAGACGAAGCGGCTGCCGATCAGCACGGGATAGGAGCTGATGAACATGCCGGCGCCGCCGGCGATCCCGTAGACGAGTAGCCCCGCCACCATCGGCCCGCGCACGCCCCAGCGGTCGACCATCCAGCCGGCAATGGGGCTTGTGACGGCGATCGCCAGGCCATGGGCGGTGATGATCAGCCCCGCAGCGGTTCCGCTGACCCCAAGGTCCGTGCGGATCGCCTCCAGCACGGGCACGATGGTTGCGCCCGCCATCACGCCGAGGGTAGAGGCGGCCAGCAAGACGATCAGGGCTGGGAAATGGGGCAACAAGCTTCTCCTGCTCACAGATCAGGCAAAATATGCTCCTAAGCAGACTTTGGCAATGAGTGGCATATTGCAATTTGAGACGATTGCGACTGCGAGCCACCGTGCTAGTCTCGCCCTATGAAACTTGAAGACAAATGTGCTCGACCGTTGCCGCTGCGCGAGCGGAAGAAGCAGCGAACGCAGCGCGCGCTGGCCGATGCTGCGCTTGATATCTTCTCCGAACGGGGCTTCGAGGCGACGACGCTCGACGACATCGTCGATGCCGTCGAGGTCTCCAAGCGAACCTTCTTCCGCTACTATGCGTCCAAGGAGGATGTAGCGCTTGCCGCCGAAACCGAACTGTGGAGCGCCTATATCGAACGGCTGAAGGAACAGGCGTTCCGCGGATCTATGCTGCGGACGCTGCGGGAGGTGCTTACCGAGACCCTACAAGCTATGGACGAGGACTGGGACATGCGCTTCATCCGCACGCGCGCAGTTGCGGCGCATGCCAGGAGTTCAGTACTTTATGATCACAGCGAGCTGACTTCGCTGCGCGCCCAAAGACGGTTGGTCGAGGTTCTGGAATACAAGATCGGCATTGATGGCCGCGAGGACGTACGTCTCAGGATGCTCGGCGAGTTCGCGCTCGCCGCTTGGCGATGCGGAGCCAAGAACTGGGTGGCCGGTCGCGGCAAAGGCGGCCGAGGCGAGCGCGGACATGGCGGTCGCGAGACGCTCATCTGCAGGGTCGAGGAGGCGTTCGATGCGATCCCCGCAAGCCTTGAACTTTCGGCTCCCGGGTGATCAGAAATCCTGGGCTTAGTGGGTTTATGCGGTTCCCATACCGCTGCCGTCAGTCGGTCACATTTGATTGTCGCTCAATCTCTTCGATTCCTACCCTCCCGCGGTGCTGCTGCAGGACGCAATGCGAATTGAGGTGCACTAAAATTTGGACAAGAGATCAGGTGCGCTCTTCGACAAGAGCGATGGCATCAAGGACTTCATCGCGGAGCTTGAAGGAAGGCTCCTCCGGCTCTCGTTCCGAATCAAGGTGGGCCACCACCAGCATCGGAGACAGCTTGCCGAGCGTGTCTTCCTTCGGCGGTGCAAAGCCAAGCGACTTCGAAAGGCTTCGACAAACCGCGACATAATCTGAGGCGGTCTTCTCGGTGTCCCCGCCGAGGCGATGCGCAAGCGTCCACATCGATGTGATGGCCTTCGGCTGACGGCTGTGCGCCGTGAGCAACTCACGGGCCCGCTTCTGCAGTCTCGGCGCAAGAGAGTTGATCGCGTCGGCAAATTCGCGCGGGCGCGGTACACCCGCACTGCGCTCGCGGCAAGACGTTCCGACCGCTCATCCAGGACACGTTTCAAGGAATCAATCGCCATCTCGACACTTTCGGCCTCAGCAGTCTCCACGATCTTGCGGCCGCTGAACGCGACGGCTTTACAACTACCGCCCTGGACGCCAGCGACGATACGAAACATGCCATGGTCGAGATCGGCTCTGCGCTCCGCGGGTGGCGGCGATTTGCGGGTGGGTTTCTCCGTCATTCTTTCTCCGTAGTGGCCAGCCAGAGGCCGCCATGCGCACGGAGGGTTCCGCAGCGTTCCCGCTCGCCGCACGAGCGGTCGCCACACCCTCCGACCGATGGCCCGCAACCAGCTGGAGCTTTTGCGGCACCGCTTTCAGAAGCGGCAGATTCCCATCGACAGGGGCTGGCGTGTCGAGTTGGAAAAAGGCATCGCGCCGGGCGCGCGATCACGTCAGCTACTGCTGGGCGTCAATAGCAAGTTCGTCGGCGCCTTTGTAGCGAAAACTTCATGTCGTTGGCCGGCCACAGTCTCAGGTTGGGCCTCTTGAATGAAAAATCCATTCCGGCCCTACAAAAGGAATCGGCGAGACGCTATGTTGGCGTCGTCCCCCAAAATCCTTGTGGGCCAGAAACCGACACTGGAACGACATTGAGCAGCGCTAACAGCCTGCCGGTCGGCACCCAGTCTGCATTCTGTCAAGGATGCATCGCGGTTCCGGCCAGTCCTCGACCCGCGGTCGGGAAGTTCCAGCTGTCCAGCGACTGGAGCAGACGGAGTATGACAGAACTTTCGGGCAGCATCGGCGACGGGACCCTCGCGCCTGCGGCGGAGGCCCAGAATCCGGAGCGCTTTGCATATGTCGTTCGCCTTCGACCAGACCTTGATATCCCCGAGGTCGTGCGTCTCATCGATTATGTCCATGCATTTGGGACCGGAGATGCAAGAGGACATGCCGTGGATGGTGGCTGGTCGCTGCGCCTGACGGAACTGTCAGACCTTCGGCTGCTTGCGACCTATGTCCCTGAATTGATCGAGAGCCATGAAGCGGCGGCCGCCCTGCCTGCAGCCGCATCCCATCCGTTCCGACAGGAACGTGGGAGGCCTTGATGCTGGAAGACGATCCCGGTGCCATTGGAAACGCCCTCCAAAACTATATCCGCCGCAAATGGAGACTACCTGAGTACTGGACGGTGGAGGGTGCGAAAAATATCGCGCTCGCCAACGAGCTCAAGGAGCGGGTCGATCTGCTCGGCATCGACGACAAGCTGCTTCTGGAAACCGAGCCGGGTCTCGTTCTGGACCGGCTCCGGGGACTGGAGATGGAGGCGGTCAGCGAAGACCTTGGCGTTGACGGCACCGGCATCGTTCCGCCCAAACGTTAGGCAGGATGTTGCCGAGTAAAGCCGCGCATCTGCCGGAAAAGGAGCTTGGAAAGTGGAAATGCCCCTCAAGGACACCGTCAAACTCGGTGCGATCGCCAGGAGGATTCATCCGGAGGGCACTGGTGAAGACCGTGTGGAGGTCCGCTGGGAACGGCATGTTGAAGACATGCCGGAAGTGTCGGCCAAGGTCGAGCGCGTATCAGGTCTTCTGCCTTGGACACACTCGGTGGAATTCGAACACAACGGGGAGCAGGAGCGCTGGTTGCTCCGCCATTTCTTCCCCGTGACACAGCTTCCCGAGTGAAGCCTCGCGGCAACCGAGCGGCGAGCTTGCAGACGTTAGAAGGAGGTGCAGATGGCTGGCAAAGAGATCAGGTTCGATGTGGATGCACGCGAGCGAATGCCGCACGGCATCAACAAGATCCTCGAGAACAGTGACGTCAAGAACGGTTGCAACGCCCAGACCGGCGAGTACGGCGACATGATCGCCTTCGGCATCGTCGACCCGATGAAGGTCGTGCGCACGGCGCTCCAGGACGCCGCGTCCGTGGCCGGCCTGCTGGTCACCACCGAGGCCATGATCGCCGAGCTGCCGAAGGAAGAGGCGGCGCCTTCTGAGGCAGCGCCGGCCGGCGGCATGGGGCTTTAGTGTCGGCAATGAGAGCCCTTGCCGGAAGGACGCTGCCCTGGTTGGCATTCCTTATCGCGGTGCTGGTGATCGGATTCATGATCTTGGAGCCGGTCATCGGGCTACTCCCGGGAAACGGCTGACCTAAGCGTGCAAGTGCTGCTTTCGCAAGGCGCGGCACGCACTAGTTTCCATGGGACTGTTCCCGGGCCAAAAGGCGCTCGGAAAATGTGGGCTGCCGACGTGTTGGAGGCGAAATCATGATCGCTGTGAAGCAAACCGGCCATTCGGATCCGTTCACGTTCGATGTCGTGATCCGCGAATCCGGCAGTGAAACGCACCACCGGGTGACCATGTCGCGCGCGGATTACGACCGGCTCACGAATGGCGCCTGCCTGCCGGACCACTGCGTGGAAGCCGCCTTTCGCTTCCTGCTGGATCGCGAGCCGAAGGAAGCCATTCTCTCGAGCTTCGATATCACCGTGATCGCGCGCTATTTCCCCGAGTTCGAGGCAAAGCTTCCCCAGTACATCGTGGCAGTCCCGACGGGAGGCGGGTCATGATCGGCGCCATCGCCGGCGACATCATCGGATCACGTTTCGAGGGCCATCCGGCACCGCCCGCCGGTTTCGAGCTGTTCCATTCCCACTGCCGCTTCACCGACGACACGGTGTGCAGCCTGACCGTCGCCGATGCGATCCTGCGCCGGGCGGACTTCGCCTCGACGCTGCCCGCCTTCGTGCGCCGGCATCCTGATGCGGGCTATGGCGGCATGTTCATCAACTGGGCGTTTGCGGACGACGCACCCGCTTACGGCAGCTGGGGAAACGGTGCGCCGATGCGGGTTGCCGCGGTCGGCTGGCTTGCTCCGACCGAAGCCGATGCGGATCAGCTTGCCGCCGCACAGGCAGCCGTCAGCCACGATCATCCCGAGGCCATCAAGGCCGCACAAGCCGTAGCGAGGACGATCCTCGCACTTCGCCGGGGCAAGACCATCGGGGAAGTTCGCGCCTGGATCACAGAAGCCTATGACTACAATCTGCGCCCCGAGATCGTGCTCAAGCGCGGCGGCTTCGATGTGAGCGCGGCGGGCACTGTTCCACCTGCGCTTACCGCAGCGTTCGAAGCCAAGGATTGGGAAGATGCCGTACGGATCTCGATTGGCCTTGGCGGCGACACCGACACCCTTGCCTGTATCGCCGGAGCGGTCGCGGAGGCGATCCATGGCGTGCCACACGATATTGCCATCCGGGCACGCGAACATTTGACGGAAGATCTGCGCCAGGTGCTCGACCGATTCGAGCAGCGGCGCACCGTCGACTGATAAGTCAGGCCATGGCCTCCGCCGGCAGGAGAGGCGACGGCTCCCCCGCGAAGAGCACGGTCAGTCGGTGCATCGCACGTGTGCAGGCCACGTAGAGAAGGTTGCGATCCATGTCCGTGCCGTAGTTCTGCACGCCAGCATCCGGGACGATCACGCGGTCGAACTCCAACCCCTTCGCCAGATGCGCCGTGCAAACGATGATGCCGGTCGAAAAACCGCTGCTCCCCGCGTCGAGCAGCCGTGTTTCGACGCCTTTTTCCGTCAGTTGCCGATGCAGCTTCTCGGCTTGTCTCTGCGTCTTTGCGATGATCGCCAGGCTGTGGTGGGTCGAGGCTTGAAAATCCTCGACCTCGGCGAGAATACGTTCGGCGACTTCAGCCTGCCGCGCATAGCCTATGACCTGTGGCGGCTCTCCGTGCCGCTCGATGGGCACGAGTTCCTCGTTGGGCGAAATGCCGAGGGCAAAGCGCATGATCTCCCAGCTCGAGCGATAGCTCTTGGTAAGCTTCACCGGTGCTGCGGCTTTGAGCACGCGCTGGATCTGCTCGGCATTCGAGCCGCCATACGGGTTCACGGACTGTGTGGCGTCGCCCAGGATTGTCTTCCGGCAGGGGAAAAGCCTTCCGAGCACCGCGTATTGAACCGGCGAATAGTCCTGCATTTCGTCAATGAGCAGATGTTTGACCTCATTGCGCAGGTTCTCGACACCCTCCAGCCGCATCTTGAGATGGATGAGCGGGAAAACGTCGGAGTATTCGAGCTTTCCTCCCGCCGGCTTGAAGAGCTCGGGTCGGCCCATCCACTCGAACAGTCCCTTGTAGGCCGCGCGCAGGCTCGTGCGCTTGACCATGCCGCGGACGGCCTCTCGCAACTCACGGCGCTGTCTGGTGTCAAGCTCGTGCTTGTAGTGGAGAAAGATCTTGTACTCGGTCGTGCGCACCACCTCGGCGATGCGCTCCGTGACCGGCAGGCCGCGATGCTTCTGCCAGGTCTCCTCGAAATGCCAGTCCGGCACGATGCGCCCGATGCCAGCCCGCCACTCGACGGGTGTGAAAGAGTTGGCCTCCAGATGATCGATATAGGCATCGATCTGTTTCAAAAAGTCCAGCGACGCCTTGGCAGCAATCCGCTCTCTCAACGCCGCGTCCTTCCCTTCGAGTAGTTGTGACGTCTGCTCGAAGAAGGTCTGGAAGCGGTACTTGCCCTGAAGCAGCTCATCGGCAAGCGTCTCCATGCCGATCTCGCTCACCTGTTCCTCGCCGAGCTCGGGCAGGACGTTGCCGATATAGTCGGCAAAGACACGGTTGGGCGAGATGATCAGGATGTCCTTCGAACTCAGCGTGTCCTTGAAGCGGTAGAGAAGGAAGGCGATGCGGTGGAGCGCGATGGAGGTCTTGCCGGAGCCGGCAACCCCCTGGATAATGAGCGTGTCGGCCTCCGCGTTGCGGATGATGGCGTTCTGGTCGCGCTGGATGGTCGCGACGATGTTCTTCATGCCCTCGTCGGACGAGCGGCTGAGCTCCTGCTGCAGCACGTCGTCGACGATGTTCACGCCGGATTCCAGCATGAACTCCATCCGCCCTTCGCGGATGCGGAACTGGCGCTTCAGCTCCAGCCGGCCCTCCACCGCACCCGAGGGCGCCTGGTACTGGGCGGGACCGATCTCATAGTCGTAGAACAGGGACGAGACCGGCGCACGCCAGTCGTAGACCAGGGTCTTGCCCGATGCTTCGTCACGGAAATCATGGACGCCGACATAGATCGGTTGGGCCACGCCGCTTCCATCCCGGCCTCGCGCGAAATCGAAACGCCCGAAATAGGGTGAGTTGCGGAGCTTCTGAAGCTTCTGCCTTTGAGACTTCAGCACCTCGGCCGAGCGCATGGTTTGTTCGATGGACTGCCTGAGCGCCACCTTGTCGATGTGGTCCATGTCGCGGCGCGCTTCCCACATGTAATCCTTGTTCGCCTGAATGTCCTTTGCGTAGGCGTCGAGGCGCACACCGATCTCCTGCAGGTTTTCGCGGATGCGTACCTGACAATCTTCGAGGCGGGCCTGTTCTTCCATTTCGACGGTGTTCATGCGTTCTTCTTGCTTTCGATTGCTTTCTCAGGCGGCGAGACGGTCGGCAGAGGAGCCAGCGATCTTGAAA
>NZ_JBHSUM010000020.1:0-45956 GCF_042660605.1 Nitratireductor sp. GCM10026969 | reverse complement strand
CGGCGGGCGAGCGGCGAGGCGAAGAGGCGATTGCCGCTGTCCTTGCTCGGCGAGGCAGCCCGCGGCGCTTCGGCCTGCCCGGCGGCACCATCGGGTTTCGGCTTCGCCGGCTCGGCTGGCGTCTCTTCCTTCTGCGGCTTCTCGGCCTTTTCCTCCGGAGCCTTTGCTTGAGGGGCCGGGGTGGAGTCCACCGCCTTGGCGGCTTCGGAGACGTCCTCGCCCTCGCCGGCAAGCACGGCGATCAGCGCGTTGACCTTCACGCCCTCGGTTCCTTCCGGCACCACGAGCTTGGCGACGGTCCCCTCGTCGACGGCTTCCACTTCCATGGTCGCCTTGTCGGTCTCGATCTCGGCGATGACATCGCCGGCAGAGACGTTGTCGCCTTCCTTGACCAGCCACTTGGCAAGGTTGCCCTCCTCCATGGTCGGCGAGAGGGCAGGCATGGTGACTTGTATCGGCATGGGCTCCCTCTCCTCAGTCCCGGTAGGTGACGGCTTTCACCGCGTCGACGACCTCGGCCACGCTGGGCAGCGCGAGCTTCTCCAGGTTCGCGGCATAGGGCATCGGCACGTCCTTGCCGGCGATCGTGATCACCGGCGCGTCGAGCCAGTCGAAAGCCCGCTGCATCACCTGGGCGGCGATATGATCGCCCACGGAGGACTGGGGAAACCCTTCTTCGACGGTGACCAGCCGGTTGGTCTTCTTCACCGATTCGATCACCGTATCGAGGTCCATCGGCCGGATGGTGCGCAGATCGATGATCTCGACGTCGAGCCCCATGCCGCGCAATTCCTCTTCGGCCTTGATGACATAGGTCATGCCGATGCCGAAGGACACGATCGTCGCATCCCTGCCCTGCTTGTGGATCCGGGCCTTGCCGATCGGCAGAACGAAATCGTCGAGCTTGGGCACTTCGAAGCTCTGCCCGTAGAGGATCTCGTTTTCCAGGAAGATGACCGGGTTGGGATCGCGAATGGCTGCCTTGAGGAGGCCCTTGGCATCAGCGGCCGTATAAGGCATCACGACCTTGAGACCCGGGATGTGGCCGTACCAGGCGGCATAATCCTGGCTATGCTGGGCGGCGACGCGGGCGGCCGCGCCGTTGGGCCCGCGGAAGACGATGGGCGCGCCCATCTGGCCACCGGCCATATACAGCGTCTTGGCGGCGGAATTCACGAGTTGGTCCATCGCCTGCATGGCGAAATTGAAGGTCATGAACTCGACGACGGGCTTCAAGCCGGCAAAAGCCGCACCGATGCCGACGCCGGCAAAGCCGTGCTCGGTGATCGGCGTGTCGACCACGCGCCTTTCGCCGAATTCGCTCAAAAGCCCCTGTGTGATCTTATAGGCGCCCTCGTATTCGGCGACTTCCTCGCCCATGACGAAGACGTCCTCGTCGCGGCGCATCTCCTCGACCATGGCATCGCGCAGCGCTTCGCGCACGGTCGTCTTGACCATCTCCGTGCCTTCGGGAATGTCCGGATCGGCCGGAAGGGGCTGCGCCTCGGCCCTTGGCGCGGCGGCGGGCTTCGGCGTGTCCTCCGTCTTCTGCTCGGCGGGCTCCTCGGCCGGTGCCTGCGCCTGCGCCGGCGGCGCGCTTGCGGGCGCCTTGTCGAGGTCCTCGCTGTTTTCACCCTCGCCGAGCAGAAGCGCGATCGGCGTGTTGACCTTCACGCCTTCCGCACCTTCCTCGATGAGAATCTTGCCGATCGTTCCTTCGTCGACAGCTTCCACTTCCATGGTCGCCTTGTCGGTCTCGATCTCGGCGATCACGTCACCGGGCGCGACGGCGTCGCCTTCCTTCTTCAGCCATTTGGCGAGGTTGCCCTCCTCCATGGTCGGAGAGAGAGCGGGCATGAGAATTTCCGTGGGCATGGGCAACTCCCCCCTTAAAGCAGGATGTTGGTGTAGAGTTCGGACGTATCGGGCTCGGGATCGGCCTGCGCGAAATCGGCCGCATCGGCCACGATGTCGCGGACCTTCTTGTCCTCCGCCTTCAATTCGTCCTCGCTTGCCCACTTCTTCTCGATGAGCCGCCGCCGCACCTGCTCGATGGGATCGTGCTCGGAGCGCATCTTCTGCACTTCGTCCTTGGACCGGTATTTCGCCGGATCCGACATGGAATGCCCGCGATAGCGGTAGGTCTGCATCTCCAGGATGATTGGCCCCTTGCCCGAACGGCACCACTCGACGGCCATGTCGCCGGCCGCCTTGACCGCGCGCACATCCATGCCGTCGACCTGAATGCCGGGAATTTTGAAGGACAGGCCCCGATGCGCGAAATTCGTCTCGGCCGAGGACCGCGAGACCGATGTGCCCATGGCGTAGCGGTTGTTCTCGATGATGTAGACCACCGGCAGCTTCCACAGCGCGGCCATGTTGAAGCTTTCATAGACCTGGCCCTGATTGGCCGCGCCATCGCCAAAATAGGTCAGTGATACGTGATCGTTGCCGCGATAGCGGTTGGCCAGCGCGAGGCCGGTGCCGATCGGCACCTGCGCGCCGACGATGCCGTGGCCACCGTAGAAATGCTTCTCCTTGGAGAACATGTGCATGGAGCCGCCCTTGCCCTTGGAATAGCCGCTCCGACGCCCCGTCAGTTCGGCCATCACGCCCCGCGGGTCCATGCCGGTCGCCAGCATGTGGCCGTGATCGCGATAGCCGGTGATCACCTGATCGCCCTCCTTGAGGGCCATCTGCATCCCCACGACCACCGCTTCCTGGCCGATATAGAGGTGGCAGAAGCCACCGATCAGCCCCATGCCGTAGAGCTGGCCCGCCTTCTCCTCGAAACGGCGGATGAGCAGCATCTCGTGATAGGCGGACAGTTCCTGCTCCTTCTTGAACTCCTCCGGCTTGGGCGTCCTGACCGCCGGCGTGCCCGTCGCGGCGGCCGCGGACTTGCCGCCGCTGCGCGATTTCGCCGATGTCGATCGTGAAGAGGTTTTCCTGGCGGCTGTCGCCATCGATCACTCCCTAGAAAATGTCTCTTGGCGGACGTGCGGAACTCGGCTTTGGGCGCCATACTGCCGCAGGAAAGAGATCTAGTCCACGACAGACGATAGTCCATGTCCGAGGAGGCTCGTCAGCGGGCGGGACGCTATCACGGAGCGTCGTTTTGTGCCATTGCAATTACGCATGGCTGTTATGTCGTTTAAGGAGCTGAAATTGCTCGATGATTAAGCGATTAACTTGAAACAAGTTAATCGTCTCGATTACGAAAAATGACGATTTCATTGTCCTGGGCGAGATTGAGCGCTCGCCGCGCTTGCTCGTCCAGCATGTCCTTCTCGAGCGTGCCGTCGCTGAGCAGGCTCACGCGCTCCTCGAGCTCGCCGCGCGTCTTGCGCAGCGCCCCAAGCTCCTCCTCGAGTTTGGCGGCACGCGTCTCAAGCCTCGCCTTGGCATTGAGACCATAATCGCCGTGATAGGCATGGAAGCCGAAATAGCTCAGCACCAGGATGGCGATCGCCGGCACGATCAGCCGGCCTGTATTGCGACGTTTGTGATGACGGGTCCACATGCGGCGATATCCTTCCGCCGCATATGGCCATATCCTTGCTTAACAGAGGGTTTAGCCGCGCAAGATTCCCCGCCCCGCATAGCGCGCCTGTCGACCGAGCTCCTCCTCGATGCGGATGAGCTGGTTGTACTTGGCCAGACGGTCGGAGCGGGCAAGCGAGCCGGTCTTGATCTGCCCGCAATTGGTGGCGACGGCCAAGTCGGCGATGGTCGAATCCTCCGTCTCGCCGGAGCGGTGCGACATCACCGCGGTATAGGCGGCCTTGTGCGCGGTCTCCACCGCATCCAACGTCTCGGTCAGCGAACCGATCTGGTTCACCTTCACGAGGATGGAGTTCGCGATTCCCATCTTGATGCCGTCGTTGAGGCGGGCCGAGTTGGTGACGAACAGGTCGTCGCCGACCAGTTGCACCTTGTCGCCGATGCGCTCGGTCAGGATCTTCCAGCCTTCGAAATCGTCCTCGGCCATGCCGTCTTCGATGGAGATGATGGGATAGTCGGCGGCAAGTTTGGCGAGATACTCGGCCTGCGCCTTGCCGTCGCGCGTCTGACCCTCGCCCTCATAGACATATTTGCCGTTCTTGAAGAACTCGGTCGCCGCACAATCGAGCGCGATCGCGACGTCGTCGCCGGGCTTGTAACCGGCCTTCTCGACCGACTTCATGATGAAGTCCAGCGCTTCCTCGGCGCTTTTCAGGCCCGGCGCGAAGCCGCCCTCGTCGCCCACATTGGTGTTGTAGCCGGCCGCCTTCAGCCCTGCCTTCAGCGTGTGAAAAATCTCGGATCCCCAGCGGACAGCCTCGCGCAGGCTTTCCGCGCCCACCGGCATCACCATGAATTCCTGGAAATCAATGGGGTTGTCGGCATGCGCCCCGCCGTTGACGATGTTCATCATCGGCACGGGAAGAACATGTGCAGCCGCGCCGCCGACATAGCGATAGAGCGGCAAGTCGGCGGCTTCGGCTGCCGCCTTAGCGACGGCCAGCGAGACGCCGAGAATGGCGTTGGCGCCGAGGCGAGCCTTGTTCGGCGTGCCGTCGAGCTCGATCATGGTGTGGTCGATCTGGATCTGGTTTTCAGCTTCCATGCCGCCGACGGCCTCGAAGATCTCGCCATTGACCGCCTCGACGGCCTGGGTCACGCCCTTGCCCAGGAATCGCGGTCCCCCGTCCCTGAGCTCGACTGCTTCATGGGCACCCGTCGACGCCCCGGAAGGAACCGCCGCGCGGCCCATGGAGCCGTCCTCCAGGACGACGTCGACCTCGACGGTGGGATTGCCGCGGCTGTCGAGAATTTCACGTCCGACGATATCGACGATGGCAGTCATGGGATGTCCTCTGGCTCGAATTGGCGTGGAGACAAATCGCGCCTCTCATACCGCACGCGGCAAAAAAGACAATGCTGCGCATCCGATCGATTGGACGGCGCGGCTTACGCCCCTTTCGCGATCCGGTCGAATGCCATCAGACGCTCTAGAAGCGCCGGCATGTCCTTGAGCGGCACCATGTTCGGCCCGTCGGACGGCGCTTTGTCGGGATCCTCGTGTGTCTCGATGAAGACGCCGGCCACGCCGACCGCCACCGCCGCGCGCGCAAGCGTTTCCACGAAGCGCCGCTCGCCGCCGGTTGAACCGCCCTGCCCGCCCGGCTGCTGGACGGAATGCGTGGCGTCGAAGATCACCGGCGCGCCCATCGCCGCCATCTGCGGGAGGCCGCGCATGTCGGTGACCAGGGTGTTATAGCCGAAGGACGTGCCGCGCTCGGTCACCAGAACGTCCGCATTGCCGGAATCGGTGATCTTGGCGACGACGTTCTTCATGTCCCAGGGGGCGAGAAACTGGCCTTTCTTGACGTTCACAGGCTTGCCGGTCGCTGCCGCGGCTATCAGAAGGTCGGTCTGCCGGCACAGAAAAGCGGGGATCTGCAGGACGTCGACGGCCTCGGCCACGGCGCCGCACTGCTCCTCGGTGTGTACGTCGGTCAGCACCGGCACGCCCAATTCGCGGCGCAGATCGGCAAAGACCGGCAGCGCCGCCTCCAGCCCAGCACCGCGCTTGCCCGCAAGCGAGGTGCGGTTGGCCTTGTCGAAGCTGGTCTTGTAGACGAAGCCGATCCCGAGCTTGTCCGTCAGCTCCTTGAGCGCGCCTGCCATATCGAAGGCATGACCCCGCGATTCGAGCTGGCATGGCCCGGCGATGAGCGCCAGCGGCGCGTCGTTGGCGAAGACCGCCCTGCCTATGTCCACGCGCGGATTGGGATTCATGCCCATATCTCCTCAGGCCTTTTTCGCCTCGTCACACCAGCCGCGACTGCTCCACCGCCGCTTCGATGAAGGAGGCGAAGAGCGGATGCGGCTCGAAGGGTCGGCTCTTCAGCTCCGGATGGTACTGCACGCCGATGAACCAGGGATGGTCCGGATACTCCACCGTTTCCGGCAGCACCCCGTCGGGCGAGAGACCGGCGAAGACGAGACCGCATTCCTCGAGCTTCTCGCGATAGCCGATGTTCACCTCGTAGCGGTGGCGGTGGCGCTCGGAGATCGCCTCGGTGCCGTAGATGTCGGCGATCCTGGAGCCCGGCGCGAGACGGGCGTCATAGGCGCCCAGCCGCATCGTGCCGCCGAGGTCGCCGGCGGCTGTGCGTTTTTCCAGCATGTTGCCTTTCAGCCATTCGGTCATCAGGCCGACGATCGGCTCGTCCGTCGGGCCGAACTCGGTCGAGGACGCCTTTTCGATTCCGGCCAGAGACCGCGCCGCCTCGATACAGGCCATCTGCATGCCGAAGCAGATGCCGAAATAAGGCACCTTGCGCTCGCGTGCGAACTTGGCGGCCAGGATCTTGCCCTCCGAACCGCGCTCGCCGAAGCCGCCGGGCACCAAGATCCCGTGCACCTTTTCAAGCCACGGTGCGGGGTCTTCCTCCTCGAAGATCTCCGATTCGATCCATTCGAGATTGACGCGCACGCGATTGGCCATACCGCCGTGGGCGAGTGCCTCGTTGAGCGATTTATAGGCGTCCTTGAGGCCGGTGTACTTGCCGACCACGGCAATGGTGACCTCGCCTTCCGGGTTGTGGATGCGCTCGGCAACCTCCTGCCAACGCTCCATGCGCGGCTTGGGCGCCGGATCGATGCCGAAGGCGGCCAGCACCTCCGAATCGAGCCCCTCGCGGTGATAGGCCGTCGGCACGTCGTAAATATTCGCCACGTCGAGCGCCTGGATGACGGCCGATTCGCGCACGTTGCAGAAGAGCGAAAGCTTGCGCCGCTCCTCCGGCGGGACTTCCCGGTCGGCCCGCACGAGCAGGATGTCGGGCGCGATGCCGATCGACTGCAGTTCCTTGACCGAATGCTGCGTCGGCTTGGTCTTGAGCTCGCCAGCCGCCGGGATCCACGGCATCAGTGTGAGATGGACATAGATGGCGTTGCCGCGCGGCAGCTCGTTGCCGAGCTGGCGGATGGCTTCCAGGAAGGGCATGGCCTCGATGTCGCCGACCGTGCCGCCGATTTCGCACAGGACGAAATCGAAATCGTCATTGCCTTCGAGGATGAACTGCTTGATCTCGTCGGTGACGTGCGGGATGACCTGAACCGTCGCGCCGAGATAGTCGCCGCGCCGCTCCTTCTCGATGATGTTCTGGTAGATCCGGCCGGTGGTGATGTTGTCGTGCCGATTGGCCGAGCGCCCCGTGAAACGCTCGTAGTGCCCGAGGTCGAGGTCCGTTTCGGCCCCATCGTCGGTCACGAACACCTCGCCGTGCTGATAGGGCGACATCGTGCCCGGATCAACGTTGAGATAGGGGTCGAGCTTCCTGATGCGCACGCGGTAGCCGCGCGCCTGCAGCAACGCACCGAGTGCCGCCGCCGCTATGCCTTTGCCAAGGGAGGAAACCACGCCGCCGGTGATGAATACATATCGCGCCATGGGACTCATCGCTTAACCGGACGCGGACGATTTCGCCAGAGCAAAATTGCCCTGTCCGCTTCTTTTTTGATCGGGTCGTGGTCAGCCGCTCAGCGGCCGGCGTCGAACCGTCTTGGGGGCGGCCTATTCGCCGGTCGGCACCCGCGGCTCGGAATTGCCGGGCTGCTGGGTCGGAGAAGACTGTTCACCGGCAGGCGCGGGTTGCGCCTCGGTTCCCGTGGGTGGTGCCGGGGACTCGCCACCGCCGAGTTCGTCGAGAATGCCGGCGCCGCCACCGTCCTCCTGCTGCGTCTCGTTCGCCGGAAGGGTGTCGAAGATGTCCGTCGGTTGCCCCTGATAACGGGCAATAAGCGACAGGGCCAGCGAGGTCGCGAAAAATGCGGCCGCCAGGATTGCCGTCGTGCGGGTCAGCGCATTCGCAGCGCCCCGCGCGCTCATGAAACCGGAGCCACCGCCGATGCCGAGCCCTCCGCCCTCGGAGCGCTGCATGAGGACCGTGCCCACGAGCGCGATCACGACGAGCAAATGGATGACGATGATGATGGTTTGCATGTTTCCTTCCGGCGGTCTGTCGCGGCGCGGGCCCTTGCCTGCGGACGCGGCTCATTACACGCCTTTGGCCCCTTTTCCAAGTCCCGCTGCCAAGATAGGCGCATGTGAAGCGCATGCAAGGAGACACGTGGGCGCGATCGATCAATTTGCCCTGGTTGCCTCGCAAATGCCGAGGTAATCCGCCGCCTTCAGGCTGGCACCGCCAATCAGTGCGCCGTCTACGTTGGAGATGGAGAGCAACTCACGGGCATTGGCCGGCTTGACCGAGCCGCCGTAGAGAATTCGAACGCGGTCGCTTTGCGCACCGATCGCCCTTCCAAGTTCCGCGCGCAGATGCGCATGGGCTTCGGCAACGTCCTCTGACGTCGGCGTGAGACCGGTGCCGATCGCCCATACCGGCTCATAGGCGACGACGGTGTTTTCGGCCGTCGCCCCGGCGGGAAGAGAGCCGGCGATCTGGCGGGAAAGGACGGCCAGCGTCTCGCCGCTTTCGCGTTGTTGCCGCGTCTCGCCGATGCAGATGATCGCGACGAGCCCGGCCCGCCACGCCGCCTTCGCCTTTGCGGCCACGTCGGCGTCGCTCTCTCCATGGTCGGTGCGTCGCTCGGAATGACCGACGATCACGTGGCTCGCACCGCAATCGGCCAGCATCTCGGCGGCAATGTCGCCGGTGTGGGCACCGCTTTCTTCGGCATGGCAATCCTGACCGCCGACGAACACGGGCGTGCCGTCGAGCGTCTCGCGCGCCCTTGAAAGGAGCGTGGCCGGCACACAGATCAGGCCTTCGATGTCGGCGCCCGCAGCGGACGAGTAACCCTCCCCGATCGCCTTCAACTCACCCAGGGATGCGCCGGTGCCGTGCATTTTCCAGTTGCCGGCAATGAGGGGGCGGATGGAGGTCGTCATGGGGCTCACCGTTCCTTATCTCGTCCGTTCGATCCGTGTTCCCTACCAAAAAGGGGCCACAAAGCAATCGACAGTGGCTTTTAAGGGCGCTATTGCCACACTGGAGGCTGTTGGGACTTCGGATGGAGGCTACGCAGCCGCTGGGATAAGAATAGTTGGAAAGACAGCGAACGCATCATGCTCGACAGCCTAAGAAATGCCACAAGCACCTGGATCTCGAAACTGCTCCTCGGCCTCCTCGTCCTGAGTTTTGCCGTGTGGGGCATTTCCGGCCAGATGTTCACCGGCGCCGGCGGCGACGTGATAACGGTCGGCAATACCTCCGTTTCCGTTCTCGACTACCGGCTGGCCTATGACCGCCGGGTGGCGGAGCTGTCGCAGCAGCTCGGCACGCGGCTGACGCGCGCGCAAGCCGAGGCGTTCGGGGTCGACAATCAGGTGCTCTCGCAGCTTACCGCCGGTGCATTGCTCGACGAGACGTCCCGGAAAATGGGCCTGGGACTGTCGCAGGAGAAAGTGGCTGGACTGACGGCCGCCGATCCGGCCTTCCGCGGCGCCGACGGCCGCTTCAACCGGCAGCAGTTCGAGTTCGTGCTGAACCAGGCGGGGATGCGCCCGGAGCAATATCTGAGGAATCGCGAGCAAGCGGCGATTCGCCAGCAGATCGTCGATGCCGTCGCGGGCGACGTCTCGGTTCCCGAGACGCTTCTGACCAATGTGGCGCTCTATCGAGGCGAAAGCCGGACGATGGAATATGTCCCCCTGCCCCGCTCGCTGGTCGAGCCCATCGAACCGCCCGGCGAGGAAACGCTTGCGAACTGGTTCGAGGAGCGCCAGAGCGACTACGCCGCGCCCGAGTACCGCAAGATCAACTACGTCAAGCTGGAGCCGGAGGACATCATCGATCCGTCGGTCATTTCCGACGAGCAGGTGCGCCGCTCCTACGAGGAGAACCGGGACCGCTACACGACGGCCGAGCGCCGGACGATCGAGCAGATCGCCTTCGCCTCGGAGGAAGACGCAGCAGCGGCACTTGAGAGCATACGCACCGGGGCGACCTTCGAAGACCTCGTGGCGATGCAGAACAAGAGCATGGAGGACGTCAGTCTCGGCACCCTCACCCGCGACGGGATTGCCGACGAGGCGGTGGCCGAAGCCGCCTTCTCGCTGCCTGAAGGCAAGGTGAGCGATGTCGTCGAGGGCGCCTTCGGTCCGGTGATCCTGCGCGTCACGGAGATCACGGCGGAAGAAGCGACACCGCTTGCGGAGGTGAGCGAGGAGATCCGCCAGGAACTGGCGCTTTCGGAGGCCAGCCATCTGGTTCTGGACACCTATGAGGCTTATGAGGACGCCCGCGCCGCCGGCCAGACCATGCAGGAAGCGGCCGAAAGCCAGCAATTGGCCATGCAGACGGTCGAGGCCGTCGACAGCTCCGGCCGCAGGCCCGACGGCTCGCTTGTCCAGGATCTCCCGGCCTCGCGGCAATTGCTGAGCCAGGCTTTCGAGACCGAGGAAGGCCTGGAGAACAGGCCGATCAATCTCGGCACCAACGGCTATCTCTTCTACGAGGTCGAGGAGGTCATCCCCGCCCGCGACCGCACGCTGGACGAAGTGCGGGACGAGGTCGTGGAGGACTGGACCGACGCCGAGGCCGCGCGGCGACTGTCGGAAATGGCCGCCAGGTTCCAGAAGGACATCGAAGGCGGCAAGACGCTGGACGAGATCGCCGCCGAGATCGGCCAGGAAAAGGCAGTCAAGCGTGGCCTGAAGCGCGAGGCCGACGATGCCGATCTGGGCCGTGCCGGCGTCGCTGCCGCGTTCGGCGTACCGAAGGGCGGAACGGGCGCTTTCCCCAATCCGGCGGGCGACGGACAGTTCCTCTTCCAGGTTACGGAGGTCTTCGAGCCGGCTTCAGCTTCGCCTGAAATGGTGCCGGAAGAGGTCGCCGGCTCGATGAGACGGGCTATCTCGAACGATCTTCTCGACCAGCTCATCGCACAACTGGAGACGGAGCATGAGATCTCCGTCAATCGTGGGGCGATGCAGCAGGCGCTGAGCTTCTGAGGCTGTTCATGGACCTCAAGGCACATATCGCCAAGGTGGCCGCGGGCACGCCGCTCAGCTTTGCCGATGCGCGCGAGGCCTTCGACATCATCATGTCCGGCGAGGCGACGCCGAGCCAGATCGGCGGCTTTCTGATGGCGTTGCGCGTGCGCGGGGAGACGGTGGAGGAAATCGCCGGCGCGGTGCAGACCATGCGCGCCAAGATGCTGCCCGTCGCGGCACCGGAAGGGGCGATCGACATCGTCGGTACCGGCGGTGACGGCTCTGGCACTTACAACGTGTCCACCTGTGCTGCCTTCATCGTTGCGGGCTGTGGCGTGCCGGTGGCCAAGCACGGCAATCGCGCGCTGTCCTCGCGCTCGGGCGCTGCCGACAGCCTTGCCGCACTCGGCGTCGACATCGAAATCGGGCCTGAGCGCATCGCCGCCTGCATCGCCGAAGCCGGCGCCGGCTTCATGTTCGCCCCTGCCCACCACGCGGCCATGCGCCATGTCGGCGCTTCCCGCGTCGAGCTCGGCACGCGCACGATCTTCAACCTGCTCGGCCCGCTGTCGAACCCGGCACGCGTTAAGCGCCAGCTGATCGGCGTCTTCTCGCCGGAATGGGTGGAACCCCTCGCCCACGTCATGAAGACTCTCGGTGCCGAGAAGGCCTGGGTGGTGCATGGAGACGGGCTCGACGAAATGACCACCGCCGGGACCACGCGCGTCGCAGAGCTGGCGGACGGGGAAATCCGCAACTTCGAGGTCACGCCGGAAGAGGCCGGCCTGCCGCGGGCCGACCTGGCCGACTTGAAGGGCGGCGATGGTGAGCACAACGCCAAGGCGCTGCGCGCGGTGCTTAAGGGCGAGCGCAACGCCTACCGCGATATCGCGCTACTCAATGCCGGCGGCGCGCTTGTCGTGGCCGACAGGGCTGAGACGCTGAAGGAGGGCGTGGCGATCGCCGCCCGGGCGCTCGACGAGGGCCGTGCGCTTGCCGTTCTGGAGAAGCTCGTCGACGTGTCCAACCGGAAATCGTGAAACGGAACGAGACGCCCATGGCCGATATTCTGCGCAGGATCGAGGCGTATAAGCGCGAGGAGATCGCCGCGGCTAAGGCGGCTCTTCCCCTGGCGG
This sequence comes from Nitratireductor sp. GCM10026969, assembly GCF_042660605.1. Lineage (NCBI taxonomy): Bacteria > Pseudomonadati > Pseudomonadota > Alphaproteobacteria > Hyphomicrobiales > Phyllobacteriaceae > Nitratireductor > Nitratireductor sp. GCM10026969. The sequence continues at coordinate 33,872 of NZ_JBHSUM010000020.1, read as the reverse complement.
AGATCGCCGCGCGCGCCCGCGATGCCGGTCCGGCGCGCGGCTTCACCGCCGCGCTGAAGGCCAAGCATGCCGAAAGCCGCCTCGCGCTCATCGCGGAGATCAAGAAGGCGAGCCCCTCCAAGGGGCTCATCCGCACCGATTTCGACCCGCAAGAATTGGCCCGCGCCTATGAGCGCGGTGGTGCCGCGTGCCTGTCGGTGCTGACGGATCGGCCTTCCTTTCAGGGTGCGCCGGAATTCCTCACCAATGCACGAGAGGCCGCCGGCCTTCCCGCGTTGCGCAAGGACTTCATGTTCGAGCCATATCAGGTCTATGAAGCCCGGGCCTGGGGGGCAGACGCGATCCTTGTCATCATGGCGAGCGTTTCGGACGACGAAGCAAAGGCGCTCGAGGAAACCGCGGGCGAGCTCGGCATGGATGTGCTCGTCGAAGTGCATGACGAGGCAGAGCTCGAACGCGCGCTTCAGCTTTCCTCGCCGCTCATCGGTATCAATAATCGCGACCTGAGGACGTTCGAGACGAGGCTTGAGACCTGCGAGAGACTGGCGCCGCAGGTGCCGTCCGGTCGCATCATCATCGGCGAGAGCGGGATCTTCACCCATGAGGATTGCCGCCGGCTGGCAAAGTCGGGTATCGAAAGCTTCCTCGTCGGTGAAAGCCTGATGCGCCAGGAGGATGTCGCGATGGCCACAAGCGCCCTGCTCGGACTCGGAGCGGATATGCAGGCGGCCGGTTGAAATGGCGGAAACGGAGAAGCACGACCTCACCCACCTCGCCACCGACGGGCGCGCCGAGATGGTTGATGTCGGCGCAAAGCAGGACACGCAACGCACGGCGGTGGCAGTGGGCGCGGTGACCATGGCCCCGGAGACGCTGCGCGCCATCCAGGAAGGAAACGCCAAGAAGGGCGACGTCATCGCGGTGGCGCGGCTTGCCGGCATCATGGCGGCTAAGAAGACTCACGACCTCATCCCGCTGTGCCATCCGCTGGCGCTGACCAAGATCGCCGTGGAGATTGCGCCGGACGAGGCGCTCCCCGGGCTGCGGGTCGAGGCGACGGCCGCGCTGACGGGCAAGACCGGCGTGGAGATGGAGGCGCTCACGGCCGTTTCCGTCGCCTGCCTGACCATCTACGACATGGCCAAGGCGCTGGACAAGAACATGGTCATCGGCGCCGTGCGGCTGAAGGAAAAGGCGGGCGGCAGATCGGGTGACTGGCGCATGGACGAGGCCGGCGATGGCACTGCTTCCGGTTGACGAGGCACTCGAACGCATTCTGGAGGGTGTAGAGCCGCTTGCAGCCGAGAAAGTACCGCTAAATTCAGCGGCCGGGCGTATTCTAGCCGCCCCCGTGGAAGCCCGGTGCACCCAGCCCCCCTTCGATGCCTCGGCCATGGACGGCTATGCCGTTCGCGCTACCGACGTGGCCACCGTTCCCGCGCAACTCACAGTGATCGGCGAATCGGCGGCGGGCCGGCGATTTTCCGGAACGGTCGGTCATGGCGAGGCGGTGCGCATCTTCACCGGCGCGCCGGTGCCGCCCGGCGCCGACACCATTCTCATCCAAGAAAACGCCCGCCTTGTCGCCGAGGGGCGGATCGAAGCGGTCGAAACGGTGGCGGAAGGCTGCCACATCCGGCGCGCGGGGCTCGATTTCTTCGACGGCGCGACCGTTCTGGACGTCGGCCGCTCGCTCGATCCGCCAGCCCTGTCGCTGGCGGCCGCAGCGGGGCATCCGGAACTTGCCGTGGTCGGCCGACCGCTTGTCGCGATCATCGCGACAGGCGACGAACTCGTGCCGCCGGGAACCACTCCCGGACCCGACCAGATCGTCGCCTCGAACAGTTTCGGCATCGCTGCCCTGGCCGGTCAGGACGGGGCCGACATTCTCAACCTCGGCATCGTGCCCGACGACCGCGCGATGATTGCCGATGCGCTTTCCCGGGCGCTTTCGGCCGATGCGGACCTCATCGTGACGCTCGGCGGGGTCTCCGTGGGTGCGCACGACCTCGTGCGCGAGGTGCTGACGGCACAAGGTCTGGAACTCGCCTTCTGGAGGATCGCCATGCGGCCCGGCAAGCCGCTGATATTCGGCCGCCTGCAGGGAAGCCGCGTCCTGGGCCTGCCCGGCAATCCCGTCTCCAGCCTCGTCTGCGCGCATCTCTTCCTGCGCCCGCTCATCGCCGCCCTTTCCGGCCGCTCCTTCGCACCGGATCTGCGTGCGGCCGAGTTGGCCGCGCCGATGAAGGCAAACGATGAGCGCCGCGATTATGTGCGCGCGCGCGCCGAGAACGGTCCGCGCGGGCTCGTTGCCACGCCTTTCACGGTTCAGGATTCCTCCATGCTGACCACGCTTGCCGACGCCAACGCGCTCATTCTGCGTGAGCCCGGCGCCTGCGCGAGCGAGGCGGGTGAGCCCTGCCAGGTTCTGATGCTGCGTTAACCGGAAGGTAACGCTGATTTTTCACTCTTGCGGAACACAACTGGAACGTCTACCTTATGTTCTGGTTTTGTTTATGTTGATTCCCGGGGTGGAACCGATGCTAACGCGCAAACAGCACGAGCTGCTGCTTTTCATTCACAACCGTCTCAAGGAGACGGGCATCCCTCCTTCCTTCGACGAGATGAAGGAGGCGCTGGACCTTGCCTCGAAGTCGGGCATTCATCGGCTGATCACCGCCCTGGAGGAGCGCGGTTTCATCCGCCGCCTCCCCAATCGCGCACGCGCGATGGAGGTCTTGCGCCTGCCCGAGTCGATCGCCCCGGGCCTCGGCGGACAGCGAACGTTCTCGCCCAGCGTCATCGAAGGTGGCCAGAGCCGCAACGCCCCGGCGCCCACCAAGCCGGCCGCCGACAATGACGAGGACGGCGTGAGCGTCGTTTCGGTTCCCGTCATGGGGCGCATCGCCGCCGGCGTCCCCATCGAGGCCATTCAGCATCAGACGCATTCGGTGGGAGTTCCGCCCGACATGCTGTCGGGCGGGGAACACTATGCACTGGAGGTCAAGGGCGATTCGATGATCGAGGCCGGCATCTTCGACGGCGATACGGTGATCATCCGGGAGACGCAGACGGCCAATCCGGGCGAGATCGTGGTGGCCCTCGTCGACGAGGAGGAAGCCACGCTCAAGCGCTTCCGCCGCAAGGGTGCGTCCATCGCGCTGGAAGCGGCCAATCCCGCCTACGAGACCCGCATTTTCGGTCCCGACCGGGTGAAGGTGCAGGGCCGGCTGGTCGGCCTCATCCGGCGCTATTGAGGCGGACGACCGTCTTCAGCGATGTGGGGGCAGCCCCCGGGCGGCCCGCGACCAGGCACGGTGAGCGTGCCATGGCCGCCATGGCTTGGTGATTGCGAAGGTTATCCGCGCTTTCCCGCTGCCTTCCGCGCTCGGATTTTCCTCGAAGAAGATCGCTGCACTGCCGTAATGCGCCAGATCGCGCTTGGTGACGAGGGTGGCGGCTGGTGCCGGGCCGCAAGGAACAGTCGTCACGGCATCATCGAGAACGACAAGGTCGGCGCCGGCACAGGCCGCACGGGCGGCCTTGGGGGTTGCGGCATGGGCTACCAGGGCATCGCTTTCGTGGCGGGCGAGGCACAGGTCTTCACTGCAATGAAACCTCGTCTTCTCCGCGTTTGGCGGCTGCGGCGCACCCGTCTCTACATTCGTCGGCTTCACGACGGTTCCAGCCGCCAGTGCCCGCGTCCAGTCGTCCATGGTGAAGCCGTTCGGGCGGGTGCGGTTCACGGCGAGCGAGGCGCTTTCTCCAGACAGACCGACGAGCGTTGCATCTTCCGTAACCACGACGTCCGGCAGTTGCCGCATGGCGAGAAAAACCACGCCGGCGGCGGCGAGCGGCAGCGCCAGCAGGCGCAGCCATGTGGTCGAGACCACCAGGACAAGCAGCGCACCGGTAAAGGAAAGCATGGCCGTGAGCGGGATGAGACCGACGGCGTCCACAGGCGAATGGGTCGAAAACCACTCGGCGATGGCCACCACGGCGGCGATCGCCTGTCCCATCGCTTTTAGGAATATCCCATCGAGCCCGAAGGGCATGGACAGTATCGCCAGCACCGCGGCGGGCATGGCGAAGACGGATACGATCGGCATCGCCGTCAGATTGGCTGGCAGTGCCAGCGGGGTCACGCGCTGGAAATGCCAGACGCCGTAGATCGCGGTGGCCGTACCGGCGATGAGCGAGGTAGCCGACAGGCCGACGAGGAAGACCAGGCCGTAGCGCGTCAGCCGCCAAGGGAGGCTTCCCTCCGGCGGCGGCCTGCGCGTGGCGCGCTGCTGGCGCCAGTGATTCCAGGCCGCGTAGCCGGCTACCAGAGCCGCCGTCGCGGCAAAGGACATCTGGAAACTGGGCCCGACGACCACGTGCGGCGACCACGCCACGATGACGAGCGCGGCGATCGCCACGTTGCGCATCGTGATGGCGGCGCGGTCGCAAATGAGGGCGGCCAGCATCACGGCGAGCATGACGTAGCTGCGCTGCGCCGCCACCGCCGCTCCGGATATGCACAGATAGAGCGTGCACATGACCAGGGCCGCCGCCGCGGCGTATTTCTTGACCGGTACGCGAGAGGAAAATCCGGGGAACAGAGCGGAGACGGCGCGCACCATAACCATAACGGTCGCCGCCACGAGCGCCATGTGCAGGCCCGAAATGGCCAGGATATGCGCCAGGCCGGCGCGGCGCAGCCATTCGTTGATCTCTTCGGGAATGCCGGCGCGGAACCCGGTGATGACCGCCACTGCGATTTCACCCTCCGGTCCACCGATCCGGCTGCGGATGCGTTCGGCAAGCGCGCCGCGCATCCGTTCCAGCCAGCGTGCCGGATAGCTCAAGAGCGGTGCCGGCGTATCCAGTGTGACACGCTCCGGCCCGGACATGAAAAAGCCGACTGCCCCCCGCCCGGCGAAGTAGCTCGTGAACGAGAAATCATAGGCCCCGGGCCGGACCGGCCCCGAAGGCGACATCAGCCGCACCAGGCCGTAGACGCCGTCTCCCGGGCGGAGATCCGCGGGCACATCACGCGCAGTCAGCCGCACACGGTCCGGCGGATAGGATAGATGCGGACGCTCCGTTTCCAGAATGTCGATGGTGAGCCTGATCCGGCCGTCGGCCCGCCGTTCCTGCTGGACAAGGCGCCCGGTAATACGCGTGGTGACGTCGGACCCCACCATCGGCGTCGATGCGCGCAGCGTCTCCAGCTTCGCGGCGCCAACACCGACGGTAAAGACGAGAACGGCCGCGAGCGGGGTCGACAGGAGAAGTTTGCGCCGTGACAGCCAGGTCAGCAGGGTCAAAAACGCAATCGTCAGCACAAGCGCCCCGGTCCCCGGCTCACGTGGCAGAGCGAAATAGACCGCAGCGCCGCCAGCCAGCAGCACGGGCAGGCACAGAAACCCTGCCCCGCGAGCGGCGTCTCTTGAGAACTCACGTAAAAGATAAAATGCAAGAAGCTGTTTTATCTGGACAAGAGATTGCTTAATCGAGGCAATGCGTGGCCGTGGGTCCAGCTCGGTACGTCGCTCGTCCACAAGCGGAAAAGTGCCGCCGGAAGACTCCGCCTCGGCCGGCCGGAAGTGCGCCCGCTCGCCTTGCGCCGTCTCCGCGCTTTCGCCCCCCATGCCCGGCCCCTTCCACAGGCGCTTGCACCCCAGACTGCCTATGCTACATGACGGGCGAAAGATTTTCACCCCGCTTGCACGGCACTGGCGCCCGCGCAAAAGCCCTCCGGAAGAAAAATGTCGAAACCCGTCATCACCCGTTTTGCGCCCTCGCCCACCGGCTTCCTGCATATCGGCGGTGCGCGCACGGCCCTTTTCAACTGGCTCTATGCCCGGCACACGGGCGGCAAGATGCTGCTGCGCATCGAAGACACCGACCGCCAGCGCTCGACGCCGGAAGCGACGGAGGCGATCCTCGACGGGCTGAGGTGGCTCGGGCTTGAATGGGAGGGAGAGCCCGTCTCCCAGTACGCCCGTGCCGACCGGCATCGGGCGGTGGCGGAGGAGCTCGTCGCCAGGGGCGAAGCCTATCATTGCTACGCCTCGCGCGAGGAGGTCGTGGCGATGCGGGAGAAAGCGCGTGCCGAAGGCCGGCCGCCGCGCTACGACGGCACGTGGCGCGATCGGGATCCCGGCGAGGCGCCGGCCGGGATCAAGCCCGTCATCCGCATCAAGGCACCGCGCGAGGGCGAAACCGTCATAAATGACCGTGTGCAGGGCGAGGTCCGTTTCCCCAACAAGGACCTCGATGATTTCATCATCCTGCGTTCCGACGGTTCCCCCACCTATATGCATGCGGTCGTGGTGGACGATCATGACATGGGCGTCACCCACATCATCCGCGGCGACGACCACCTGACCAACGCCGCGCGCCAAAGCCTGATCTACCGTGCCATGGGGTGGGAGGTGCCTGTCATGGCGCATGTGCCGCTGATCCACGGGCCCGACGGGGCGAAGCTTTCCAAGCGGCACGGCGCCCTGGGTGTCGAGGCCTATCGCGCGATGGGCTATCTGCCCGCAGCGCTGCGCAACTATCTGGCCCGGCTCGGCTGGAGCCACGGCGATGACGAGGTGATGTCCAGCGAAGAGATGATCGAATGGTTCGAGATCGAGGACATCAACCGCGGTGCGGCCCGCTTCGATTTCCAGAAGCTGGAGGCACTAAACGGCATCCATATGCGGCAGATGGATGATGACGCGTTGCTCGACATTTTCATCGACGCCCTGCCCCATCTGGAAGGCGGCGAAATACTGCGCGCCCGGCTCGACGATGCACGCAAGGCGCAGCTGCGCGACGCCATGCCCGGACTCAAGGAACGGGCAAAGACATTGGTGGAACTGGCTGATGGCGCCGGGTTTCTTTTTGCCGAGCGGCCCCTGGCGCCGGACGAGAAAGCCGCCGCCCTGCTTGACGACGATGCCCGCAATATGCTCGCCGACCTGGCCGACCGGTTCGCAGCGGTGCCGGACTGGTCGGCACCGGCGCTTGAAACGGTCGTACGCGATTTCGCGCAGGAGACGGGGCGCAAACTCGGAAAAGTGGCGCAGCCACTGCGTGCTGCGCTGACGGGCCGTACCACCTCGCCGGGAATTTTCGATGTGCTGGCGGTTCTCGGGCGCGAGGAGGCCCTGGGACGCATCCGCGACCAGGCCGGCGGCTGACGGCATAAGAACGTATGTTGCAGCGCAACACCCATCCCTGTCAAGCTTGGCACGGGTGGGCAAATGCGCTAGCTACATGCCACGCTTGTGGCGAAATAACCACTCCGGGTGGGCAACTTCCCGCACCCCGAATTTCATGAACAGAGAGGTGACCGCGATGACCAACTCGACTGCGAAACTGGAATTTGGCGGTGACAACCGGGAATACGAAATCCACAAGGGCACCGTGGGACCGGACGTGATCGATATCGGTTCCCTCTACAAGGATACCGGGATGTTCACCTACGATCCCGGCTTCACCTCCACGGCCAGCTGCGAGTCCAAGATCACCTATATCGACGGTGATGAAGGCGTGCTGCTGCATCGCGGCTATCCCATCGACCAGTTGGCAGAGCAAGGCGACTTTCTCGAGGTCTGCTACCTGCTTCTTTACGGCGAGCTGCCGACCAGGACGCAGAAGGAGGATTTCGACTACCGCGTGACGCGGCATACCATGCTGCACGAGCAGATGTCGCGCTTCTTCACCGGCTTTCGCCGCGACGCCCACCCGATGGCCGTCATGTGCGGAATGGTCGGGGCGCTGTCCGCCTTCTACCACGATTCCACGGATATCTCCGATCCGCGGCAGCGCATGATCGCCTCCATCCGCATGATCGCGAAGATGCCGACGATCGCGGCCATGGCTTACAAATACCATATCGGCCAGCCCTTCGTTTATCCGCGCAACGAGCTTTCCTACGCGGCCAACTTCCTGCACATGTGCTTTGCGGTGCCGTGCGAAGACTACAAGGTCAATCCTGTTTTGGCGCGCGCCATGGAGCGCATCTTCATCCTGCATGCCGACCACGAGCAGAACGCCTCGACCTCCACGGTGCGGCTTGCCGGCTCCTCCGGAGCCAACCCCTTCGCCTGCATCGCCGCCGGCATCGCCTGTCTCTGGGGTCCGGCCCACGGCGGCGCGAACGAGGCCGCGCTCAACATGCTGTCGGAAATCGGCAGCGTGGACCGCATCCCCGAATATATCGAGCGCGCCAAGGACAAGGACGACCCGTTCCGCCTGATGGGCTTCGGACACCGGGTCTACAAAAACTACGATCCGCGTGCCAAGATCATGCAGAAGACCTGTCACGAGGTGCTGCAGGAACTCGGTATCAAGGACGACGCTCAGCTCGACATCGCCATCGAGCTGGAACGCATCGCGCTCACGGACGACTACTTCATCGAAAAGAAGCTCTACCCGAACATCGACTTCTATTCCGGCATCACGCTGAAGGCCTTGGGCTTCCCCACCACCATGTTCACGGTGCTCTTCGCACTTGCCCGCACGGTCGGCTGGATCGCCCAGTGGAAGGAGATGATCGAGGACCCGAACCAGAAGATCGGCCGTCCCCGCCAGCTCTACACGGGGGCCACCCAGCGCGATTACGTGCCGATGGAGCGGCGCTAAGCAAACGTCGACGGTTTCAGGCGGGGCCCTATGGGGTCCCGTCGTGCTTTCCAAGGACCGCTTTCGATCCGATAAGCCTGCCTTGAAGGCCTGCGCGAATGTATCCGGGGGATTTGAAAGCTCCGCGCTTTCCGGTCACGTATGTGGTCTTTTCCGCAGCAGGAGATCCCCTACTGAGGCCGACGGGCCAAAGTCTCTTCACGTCCCAGCAAAGGCAGCAGATCGGCCAGTTCCGGTCCGGACTCGCGTCCGGTCAGCGCGATGCGCAGCGGCTTGAAGAGGGCCTTGCCCTTGCGCCCGGTTTCGGCCTTCACCCGGTCGGTCCATTGGCGCCAGGTCTCCCGATCCCATGGCTCGGGTGGCAGGAGATCGAGCGCGGATTGCACGAAGACCTGATCGTCCGCGGAAAGCGCCGGGGTCGTCCCGGGCCCCTCCCTCACGATCCGCCACCATTCGGCGGCGTCCCCGACCGTCTCGAGATTGCCACGCACGACATCCCAGAACGGCTCGGCCAGCGGTCCGTCGATGCCCAGCTCGCGCAGTCGCGGCGCGGCCTCCTCGAACGGCATGGAATGGACGAGCGCGCTGCTTAAGGCCCGGAGTTCGGCGGGATCGAACTTTGCCGCCGATTTCGAGCTCGCGGCGGGATCGAAGCGGAGCGTCAGTTCCTTCATGTCGCGGCAGGCCGTCACCGCCCCGGCTGCGCCGATGAGCACGGCGAGCGATGCCACCGCCATCGGCTCGATGCCTTCTTCCCTGAGGCCGGCGATGGACAGCGAGCCGGTACGCTTGGAGAGCCCCTCGCCCGTCGCCGTGGTCAGCAGATTGTGGTGGCCGAAGGCCGGCGCCTCGGCGCCGAGCGCCTGAAAGAGGGCGATCTGCGCGCCGGTGTTGGTGACGTGATCGTCGCCGCGGATGACGTGGCTGACGGCAAGCTCGATGTCATCCACGACGGAGGGCAGCGTGTAGAGAAAGGTACCGTCTTCGCGGATGAGGACCGGGTCGGACATGGAAGCGAGGTCCACCGTCTGCGGCCCGCGCACGATATCGTCCCAATGGACCTCCGTGCGCCGGGGCGATAGCGGATCGTCGTCGAAATTCGGCAGGAGGAAGCGCCAGTGCGGCCTGCGTCCCTCCGCTTCCAGCCGGTTCTTCTCTTCCTCGGACAGCTTCAGCGCCTCGCGACCATAGACCGGCGGCAGGCGCCGCGACAGCCTGAGCCTGCGCCGCCTTTCCAGTTCCTCGCCCGTTTCATAGCAGGCATAGAGGAGGCCGGCTTCCCTGAGCCGTTCCACCGCGCGCTCGTAGCGGTCGAAACGCTCCGACTGGCGTACGACCAAATCCGGTTCGATGCCGAGCCAGGCGAGATCCGCCTCGATTCCGTCGGCGTATTCCGGGCGCGAGCGCTCCCGGTCCGTATCATCGAAGCGCAGGATGAAACGGCCGCCGGCCTTCAGCGTGAACAGCCAGTTGTAAAGCGCGGTGCGCGCATTGCCGATATGAATCCGACCCGTCGGCGACGGAGCGAAGCGAACCGTGACACTCATGGTGCGGAGGTAGCCGACGCCTCATCCCATTGCAAGGCGCGCGCGGCAAGCCGCCGGGAAACGAACAGCATGAGAGCCGACGCGGCGAGGCAGTAGAACCCCATGGCGGCGATCTGCAGCGGATAGGAGACGCCGAGATCGATGAGATAGCCGGTCAGGCCCGGCCCCATTGCGGTGGCGAACACCATGATGGCCACCGTCAGCGCCCGCACTGCACCGAGATGCCGCGTACCGTAGATCTCCGGCCAGATGGCGCCGAAGAGGGTCGAGGAAAACCCGTAGGAAATACCGAGCATCCCCATGAAGATGAAGGAAATCCACTGCGCGTCGAACGCGGCGAGCGTCAGGCAGGCGGCGGCCAGCGGCAGCAGGAAGACGGGCAACAGCGCCACGGCCGAGAAGCGGTCGATGAGCTGGCCCGAGATGAGCGCGAAGGAGACCGTCATGACCGCCATGAAGGTGAAGGACGAGGCGAAGACCTCCAGCGACCAGCCACGCAGTTCCACGAGATAGACCTGGTGGAAGAAAATGGTCGTTGAGATGAAGCCCGGGGCCATGACGCCCAGAAGCAGCGCGTAGAAGAGCGGGTCGCGAACGACCTCCGCGCGCGTCCAGTTGCGTCCCGTCGCGCGCCTGGGTGCGGGATCGCTGGAGCGTGGCGCCCGTTCCACGGCCACCAGCCCGGCGATCAGCGGCAGCGCGACGAGGACGAGGAATCCGGCGCCTACCAACCAGCTACCACGCCAGCCCACCAGCCCGGCAAGGCTCACGAAGATGAGCGGCAGCACCGCTTCGCTGGCATTCTGCCCGAGAACGGTGAGCGACACGGCGCGCCCGCGCTGGGCGGAAAACCACCGGCCCATGGCCGTCAGCGCGTTCTGGGTCATCATGCCCTGCCCGAAAAGCCGCAGGAGATAGATTGTCACGCAAAGCAGGACGATCGAGGTGGAGAGCGCCATGGACACGCACGCCAGCGCCAGCATCGGCACGATGATGAGCGTGACGGTCCTTGCCGAATAGCGGTCCACGATCTGTCCGAAGCGCGGCATCGTCAGGGCACTGGCCAGGGTGGCCAGCATGTAGATCATGCCGAAGGCGCCGTGGGAGAGCGCGTATTCCTGGCGAATGTTCCCCGCAGACAGGGAAATGAAGAAAGTCTGCCCGAAGGAAGAGAAGAAGGTGAGGAGAAACCCGCCGGCAAGCCAACGGGCGTTCTCGCGAAAAAAGTACAGAAAGGACATCGGTTTCTCTGGTGGAGGCGCGCGACCTATCATGCGCCCGCGCCAAGTGCCGGACTCGGCGAGATCGGGTGCATCGTAAAGGCTTGTGTCCACGGTGCAAGGCGTGCGAGCCCTGTCACACCAGCTTCCGCGCACTGGTGCAATCGCTCCTTCCGCATCCGGCTTGCACGATAGATAAGTGTATGCTTATCTGTTCCCATGTGTGAGACGGATGTTTTTCGTGCCTTGGCCGATCCCACACGGCGGGCCGTTCTGGAGCGGCTCCTGGACGGGGAGAAGAATGCCACCGAGCTGCGCGAAGGCCTGGATATCTCCCAGCCTGCGGTTTCCCAGCACGTGGCCATCCTTCGCGATGCCGGGCTGATCGAGCAGAAGCGCCAGGGCCGGCAAGTGCGTTACCGCCTCGCGCCGGACGGGCTTGCACCGATGGTCGACTGGCTGACGCGGTACAGGGCCTTCTGGCCCACGCGCGTCGAGCGACTGAGAACACTTCTTGAGGAGATGGAGCGATGACCCTCACGGCGGATGACAGGGAAAACAGAGTCGTCGTGGAATGTGAGATCGAGGCTTCGCCGGAGAAACTGTGGCGCGCCCTGACCGATGAAGAGCTCGCCGCCGATTGGCTCGGGGCCTTTCCCATGACCGAGGAGGGCCCGGCGCGGCAGGGGCCGAGCTTTCGCGTCCTGGAGGCGGAACCGTACAGCCGCCTGCGCTATGCCTGGCACGATCCCGAGAACCCCGATGCGCCGCGTGTGGTCACCATCGAACTGGCTCCCCTCGGCGAGGGCAAGATGCATTTTCGCCTGACGCACGGTGCGACCGCCCGTGCCCGACAACCCGAACCCGCCAACACGGATACGCCGCTGGCGCTGGCGGCCTAGCCGGGGCGGCGCTGTCAGAAACTGTTGTCCGAAAGGAGTTGCGCAATGCGCGACACGATGAATCTCGTCCCCATGGTCGTCGAACAGTCGCCCCGCGGCGAGCGTTCCTTCGACATTTTTTCCCGCCTTCTGCGCGAGCGGATCGTCTTTCTGAACGGTCAGGTGGACGACAATTCGGCCGCCCTCATCTGCGCGCAGATGCTGCATCTGGAAGCCGAAAATCCGGATCGCGAAATCGCCTTTTATATCAATTCGCCGGGCGGTGTGGTCACCAGCGGCTTCGCCATCTACGACACCATGCAGTTCATCAAATGCCCGGTCGCCACACTCTGCTTCGGCACGGCGGGATCGATGGGCTCGTTCCTGCTGATGGCCGGCGCACGCGGCCGGCGTGTGGCGCTGCCCAATGCGCGCATCATTCTGCACCAGCCTTCAGGCGGATTTCAGGGCCAGGCCTCCGATATCGAACGCCATGCCGAGGATATCGTCAGGCTAAAACGGCACCTGATCGGGCTTTACGCCGAACATTGCGGACGCACGCGGGAAGAGGTGGAGCGCACACTCGATCGGGACTTCTTCATGAGCGCCGAGGAGGCCCGCGACTGGGGCCTGGTCGATCACGTCTATCACCGGCGCGAGGCGCTGGAGGGGATCACGGGAGCGCTGGAGTAAGCGGCCAAGCGCCCTTTTCCCCTATGTCCGGTCGCGAAACCTGTTTGTGATGGGATAGCGGCGGTCGCGGCCGAAGTTCTTCTTGGTGATCTTTACACCCGGCGCGGCCTGGCGGCGCTTGTACTCGGCGATGTAGAGCAGGTGCTCGATGCGGTGGACCATCTTGCGGTCGTGGCCGCGCGCGACGATGTCGTCGACGGCCATCTCGTTCTCGACGAGGCATTCCAGGATGTCGTCCAGCACCGGATAGGGCGGCAGCGAATCCTGGTCGGTCTGGTTCTCGCGCAGCTCCGCCGAGGGGGCCTTGTCGATGATATTGGCCGGGATCACCTCGCCCGAGGGCCCGAGCGCGCCCGGCGGAACGTGGTCGTTGCGCCAGCGGCAGAGCGCATAGACCTGCATCTTGTAGAGGTCCTTGATCGGGTTGAAACCGCCATTCATGTCGCCGTAGAGGGTGGCGTAGCCCACCGACATCTCCGATTTATTGCCCGTCGTCACGACCATCGAGCCGAACTTGTTGGAGATCGCCATCAGGAGCGTGCCGCGTGTGCGGCTTTGCAGGTTCTCCTCGGTGACGCCCTCCTGCGTGCCCTCGAAGAGCGCTCCAAGGGCCTCCAGAAAGCCCTCAACGGGCGCTGCGATGGGCACCACGTCATAACGGCAGCCCAAGGCCTTGGCGCAGTCCTCCGCGTCCTTCAGGGAAATCTGCGAGGTGTAGCGGTAAGGCAGCATGACCGCCCTCACCCGCTCCTCACCCAGCGCATCGACGGCGAGTGCGGCGCACAATGCCGAATCGACGCCGCCAGAGAGGCCGAGGACGACATTCTTGAATCCGTTCTTGTTCACGTAGTCGCGCAGGCCCAGCAAGCAGGCGCGATAATCCGCCTCCTCCTTCTCCGGAATGACGGACATCGGCCCGTCGGCGCAAACCCATGCCTCGCCGTCGCGGCGCCAGGTCGTCACCGCAACCGCCGCCTCGAACTGGCTCATCTGGAAGGCCAGCGACTTGTCGGCCTGTATGGCGAAGGACGCGCCATCGAAGACGAGTTCGTCCTGACCGCCCAGCATGTTGGCGTAGATGAGCGGCAGGCCGCTTTCGATCACCTGGACGATGGCCACCTGCTGGCGCACATCCACCTTGCCGCGGTAATAGGGCGAGCCGTTGGGTACCAGGAGGATCTCGGCGCCGGATTCGGCCAGCGTCTCGCAGACGTCGAGCTGCCCCCAGATGTCCTCGCAGACGGGGATGCCGAGGCGCACGCCGCGGAAATTGACCGGCCCTGGCATGCTCGGCCCCGGCTGGAACACACGCTTTTCATCGAACTCGCCGTAGTTCGGCAGGTCGAGCTTATAGCGCTCGGCGATGATCTTTCCGTCATCGAGCACCATCGCCGCATTGTGCACGCCGCTTTCACGCTTGAGCGGGGTTCCGATGACGACCCCCGGCCCGCCGTCGGCGGTCTCCCCGGCGAAATCGGCGACCGCCTTCTCGCACGCCTCGACGAAGGCCGGCTTCATGACCAGGTCTTCCGGCGGGTAGCCAGCGATGAACAACTCGGTGAAGAGAACCAGGTCGGCGCCATGGCGCGCCGCCTCGGCGCGCGCCTGACGCGCCAGCGCCAGATTGCCGGCGATATCGCCGACCGTCGGATTGAGCTGAGCGACGGCGATGCGGATAATCCCGGGAGCGGCGTTCGTCATGCGGAACCTTCTCGACTGCAACACATCATATTGGCTTTCGGCCACCATCCAGCCGTTGGCCGTCCGCGCCATCGCCAAAAGCCGAAGCTACGTGCGGGATCACGGCTGCTCGGAAAGGATTAGCTATCCTGCGCTGTCGGGCGATGCAAGGATCGCGGGCCGCGCCCTAGCCCGCCACGCCGAGCGTATCCTCGCCGCGATCCAGGATGAGCGGGATGATGAGGTCTTCCTCGTCGCTGAGATGCCTGTCGAGCATCGCGATCAGGCCGGCATTCTCGTCGGCATAGGCGTCCGCCGCAAAACGCTGGCGGTCGGCGTCCTGCTGCAAGGCGAGGAGAAACGCTCGCGCCTTGTGGCTGTTGCGCTCCAGCGCCTCGTGTATGACGTGATGATCGCTGTCTAAAATATTGAAACCGCGCTCGAGCCGCCGTTCCGCCTTGGCGAAAAGAGGAAAGTAGTGCATGTCCTCGGTCTGATGGTGCCCGTGCAGTTGCTGCAGGAAAAAGCGCAGCCGCGGACCGAACCAGCGGGCGAACGCAGCCGGTTCCAACCGGCCCTCCCGGTACTCACCCACGCCGGATTGCAACAAGGTGCTGAGCTCGCGGAACATGTCGTGCCGCTGCAGCCAGAACTGTGCCATCTCGCCCAGATTGGCATGCTGCCGCCATTCCTCCCGCGGGTACTTCTCCACGAGAAAGCGCAGATCGTCCGGCAACCGGCTCCGGTTCTCCAGACGCAAATCTTCGGTGAGGTCGGTCATTCCTGGCTGTTTCCGGCCTGCGTCGGCTCGTCTGCCACGAGAATGCTGTCGCTCGAGCGTGCATGTTGCGGCAGCCCGTCCTCTATGTCGTAATAATCGCCCTTGTTTGCAACGAAGATGTGGGCTTCGGCCCTCAGCTCGCTCGGTTGCTCGAAGCCGCCGGCAAGGATCGAGGTCACATCAGCGCCGTTGCGTTTCCAGAAAAGCGCCGATCCGCAGGTGCGGCAAAATCCGCGCTTGGCGAAGTCGGAAGCGGCGTACCATGTAAGGTTCTCCGCCCCTTCGATCACAAGACGGGCATCGTCCACATCCGTCGCCGCATAATAGTGGCCCGTCTGCTTGCGGCACTGGGTGCAGTGGCAATAAACGACGCCGCGCAACCGACCGCTGGTCCGGAAACGCACGGCACCGCAAAGACAAGCGCCATGATTGTTCTGCGTCATGAAAACCTCCAGCGAAAACCCGCGCCACTATGCCATGGCGAAGGTTTCGGCTGCATCGCAAAGTGTTGAACGCTGTGATCAATATGAGCGCGGGCGCGGTTTCACGCCCCTGCGCCACATGGGTACGGCGAACACCTCCGGCATGCGCCGAGCAATGAAAAGCAGCCGACGGCTCCCTGACCCGCCTGCCGGGCCACACGGGCCCGCGCGGCGTCTGTTCTATCCTGCCGCCACCTTTTGCGCAGGCTGTGCTTCGGCATCCTTCTTCAGACGCTCCGCGACAAGGAATGCAAGCTCCAGGGCCTGATCGGCATTCAGGCGCGGGTCGCAATGCGTGTGGTAGCGGTCGTGCAGGTCGTCGGCCGAGATTGCGCGGGCGCCGCCGGTGCATTCGGTGACGTTCTTGCCGGTCATCTCGATGTGGATGCCGCCGGGATGCGTGCCTTCGGCCCTGTGGACGTCGAAGAAGGTCTGCACCTCCTTGAGGATATGGTCGAACGGACGTGTCTTGTAGCCGTTGAGCGAGATGGTGTTGCCGTGCATCGGATCGCACGACCAGACCACCTTCCTGCCCTCCTTCTCCACCGCGCGCAGCAGCTTCGGCAGGCGATCCTCCACCTTTTCCGCCCCGAAGCGGGCGATCAGCGTGAGGCGGCCCGGCTCGTTTTCCGGGTTGAGCACGTCGATGAGCCCGAGAAGATCATCCGCCTCCAGCGACGGACCGCATTTGAGGCCGAGCGGGTTCTTCACCCCGCGGCAATACTCCACATGCGCATGGTCGATCTGGCGCGTGCGGTCGCCGACCCAGATCATGTGGCCGGACGTGGTGTACCAATCGCCGGAGGTGGAATCGACCCGCGTTAGCGCCTCCTCGTAGCCCAGGAGAAGCGCCTCGTGGCTGGTGTAGAAATCGGTCTCGCGCAGCGACGGATGGTTTTCGGCATTGATGCCGATGGCGCGCATGAAGTCCATCGACTCGGTGATGCGGTCGGCAAGCGCACGGTAGCGCTCCCCTTGCGGACTGTCGGAGATGAAGCCCACCATCCATTTGTGCACGTTCTCCAGGTTGGCGAAACCGCCCTGGGCGAAGGCGCGCAGCAGGTTGAGGGTGGCCGCGGACTGGCGGTAGGCCATTTCCTGGCGCGCCGGATCGGGCGTGCGCGAGGCTTCCGAGAAGTCGATGCCGTTGACGATATCGCCGCGGTAGGAGGGCAGCGATATGTCATTCTTGGTCTCGATATCGGAGGAGCGCGGCTTGGCGAACTGGCCGGCAATGCGGCCGATCTTCACCACCGGCTTGGAGCCGGCAAAGGTCAGCACGACCGCCATCTGCAGGAAGACGCGGAAGAAGTCGCGGATGTTGTCGGCGCCGTGTTCGGCGAAGCTCTCGGCGCAGTCACCGCCCTGCAGCAGGAATCCCTCGCCGTTCGCGACGGCGGCGAGTTGCCGCTTCAGCTTGCGCGCCTCGCCCGCAAAGACGAGCGGCGGATAGGTCGCCATACGCGCCTCGACCTCGGTAAGCGCAGCCTTGTCCGGAAACTCCGGAACCTGCTGGATGGGCTTGCTTCTCCAGGAACTCGGCGACCAATTCTTCATTTCTGCACCCGATACGCTGTGCCCGCCAACGGGGCGGGCCTTCTCGCGAGCCGCTATTTAGCGAAAGCATGCCTGCGATACTAGCCCACATTTCCGTGCGAAGCGAACAAATGCGGGACGGCCGGCGTCGCGCTACGACGGATCGACGCGTTCGCCGCCGCGCACGAGGTAGGTCGGCTTGTACATCGTCACCAGTTCCTCCGCCGCCGTGGGATGGACTGCCATGGTGCGGTCGAAGGCATCCTTGGTGAGCTTCGCCTTGATGGGAATTGCCAGGAGTTGTGCCATCTCGCCGGCGTCAGGCCCCATTACATGGGCGCCCACCACGCGCCGCGTGGCGGCATCGACCACCAGCTTCATGATCATCTTCTCCCGGCGCCCCGAGAGCGTGTGGCGCATGGGACGGAAGCTAGCGCGATAGATCTCCAGATCGCCGTAGCGTTCCTGAGCTGCCTCCTCGGAGAGGCCGACCGTACCGATCTCCGGCTGCGAGAAGACGGCCGTGGCAATGTCCTCGTGATCCACCTTCGTCGGATTGTCCCGGAAAACGGTCTCGATGAAGCACATGGCTTCGTGGATGGCGACGGGTGTGAGTTGCACGCGGTCGGTGACGTCGCCGATCGCCCAGATATTGTCGATATTGGTGCGTGAATGGGCGTCCACCAGGATCTCGCCCTTCACGCCGGTCTCCACGCCGGCTTTCTCAAGGCCCAGTCCTTCGGTGTTGGGGATGCGGCCAATCGCCAGCATGACCTGGTCGAACGTCTCCTTTCCGCCGGATTTCAATTGGGCATCCAGACGACCGTCGGTGCGCTTTTGAACACCCTCGAAGATCTCGTGGCACAGGATGCGGATGCCCTTGGCCTCCATCGCCTCGTGCACGCCGCGGCGCATGTCGCCGTCGAAGCGGCCCAGGATCTCCTTGCCGCGATAGACGAGCGTCGTCTCCACGCCGAGGCCGTGGAAGATGTTCGCGAACTCGACCGCGATATAGCCGCCGCCCTCGATGGCAATGGAGCGCGGCAGGGCCGGCAGGTCGAACGCCTCGTTGGAAAAGATGCAGTGTTCATGGCCGGGAAGCGCCTGGTGCGGATTCGGGCGCCCACCGGTGGCGACGAGAATGTGCTTGGCTGTAAGCGTGCTGTCGCCAACGCGCACCGTGTGCCGGTCGAGTAGCTCGGCCCGCCCGTCGATGATGCGCGCGCCGGCGGTATCCAGCCCCTTGCGGTAGAGGCCTTCCAGGCGCGCGATCTCCCGGTCCTTGTTGGCGACGAGCGTCGGCCAGTCGAATCGCGTTTCTCCCAGCGTCCAGCCATAGCCGACCGCGTCGGCGAAATGCTCCGGAAACTGCGACGCGTAAACGAACAGCTTCTTGGGCACGCAGCCGCGGATAACGCAGGTGCCGCCGAACCGGTGTTCCTCGGCGATGGCGACACCCTTGCCCATCTGGGCTGCGAGCCGGGCTGCCCGCACACCGCCCGAACCGCCGCCGATCACGAAGAGATCCAGATCAAAATCAGCCATGCCCGCTCCGATGGTCCATTAACTACCCATGCCTTCAGCTATGACGTCAGCGCTGAAAAAGAAAGCCCGGCGCTGCGGCCGGGCTGCTTCAATTTCGCTTGCGCGGTGTGAGCGGCCTATTGGCTGCCCTCTTGACCGCCTTCTTGCTCGCCCTGTTCCGGCGCCTGCGTGTCTATCGCGGCCCCGAGTTGCCTGGAAACGGCGTTCGCCAGGTCGCGGACAACGCCGCGGCGCCAGATTTCCGCCGCCTGGAGCACCTCGCGCGTGACGATGGGTCCGTCGGAAAGGAGCTTCTGGCCGGTGGGTGAATTGTAGAATTCAGCAATCTCGTTGAGTTCCTCTTCCGAGAAGACCCGCGCATAGGCCGTCGCCGCCTCGTTTTCCAAGTCGGCGCGGCGGCTGGCAAGCGCGAGAGCCTGCTCGTTCACGGTCGCGCTGATGAGATTTTCCATGTTCGGGTTCTGCTGGATAAGCTCGGCTTTCAGCCTTTGCGCGGCATCCGGCAGAATGCTGTCGAACTCGGCGGTGGCGTCTATGGCCTCTATCGCAGTTCGCGCAGCCTTCAGATGCGTCTGCGAAATCTCTTGGGCCTTGGCGGGCAGCGCGACCGCGGCGATTGCGATCGCCGCGGTAAATGCAACGAGACGAGCGCTTTTGACCAATTCCATTGTTCGTTCCTACTCCGTTGTGGGTTCCGTCTCAGCTCTTCGCGTCGATTGTCCTGATACCGTCCTTGCCGGCGAGAATTGCCAGGTCGGCAAGCCCGATGAAGAGGCCGTGCTCCATGACACCGGGAATCGCGTTCAGCTCGTCGGCGAACGCTCTTGTCGCCGGAATACGGCCAAATGATGCATCGACGATGAAATGGCCGCCATCCGTGACAAACGGCTGTGTGCCGGCCATGCGCGTCTCGAGTTCGCCCGTCAGACCGAAACGTCTCCCCGCCGCCTCGATCGCAAATCTGGTCGCCCGCAGTCCGAACGGATTGACCTCGATCGGCAGTGGAAAGCGGCCCAGGCTTTCCACGTGCTTGCTCTCGTCGGCGATGACGATCATGCGACGCGATGCCGCGGCGACGATCTTCTCGCGCAGAAGCGCACCGCCGCCGCCCTTGATCAGGGCAAGGCCGGGGCCGATCTCGTCGGCACCGTCCACCGTCAGGTCGAGTTGCGGTATCTCGTCCAACGTGCTGAAGGGGACGGACAGCTCACGGCACAGTTTTTCCGTGTGCTCGGAAGTCGGCACACCGACGATCTTCAGCCCGGACGTCACCTTCTCGGCGAGAAGCCGCACGAACTCTTCCGCCGTCGAGCCCGTGCCGATGCCGAGCCTCATGCCGTCCTCGACGTGCTGCAATGCCGCGCGCGCCGCTTCTCTCTTCAATGCTTTTGCGTCTGGTGCCATCTCCGCCCCCGATCATCGCAACGCTTCCTAACCGTTTTCACCACGTGCGGCAAACCCCTTCACCGGTCCCCGCTGCTTGCGAAGAGAACGGCGCCGGGATAGGCCTTGGCCACCGCAAGGGGGATACTTGCATGAGCTTGCCGATTATCGTCTTCGATCTCGACGGAACGCTGGTGGACACGGCACCGGACCTCCTCGACAGCCTGAACCATTGCCTGCGCAGCGTGGAGCTTCCGGCAGCCGACGCCGGGGAATTGCGCAAATTCGTCGGCTCCGGCGCACGTGTGATGCTCGAGCGTGCCTTCGCTGCGCATGGCCAGCCGCTCGGCGACAGCCAGCTCGAAGCGCTGATGGCCCTGTTCATCGAGCACTATACGGCGGGCATGCCCGGCCGCTCGCGCCCCTATGCCGGGGCACTTGCGGCTCTGTCACGCTTCGAAGAGGCCGGATACATCGCCGCCGTGTGCACCAACAAAATGGAACGCATGGCGCAGCGTCTGCTCGAAACCCTGGGAATCGCAAGCCGTTTCAAGGCAATCTGCGGTGCCGACACGTTCGGCCATCGCAAACCGGATCCGCGTCACCTCACCGATACGATCGCACGGGCCGGCGGCGACCGCGACCGCGCCATCATGGTCGGCGATTCGCGCACCGACATCGACACCGCCAGAGCCGCCGGCATTCCCGTCGTCGCCGTCGATTTCGGCTATTCCGACGAGCCGGTGCAGGCATTCGCCCCAAGCCGCGTAATCACGCATTTCGACGACCTCACCGTGCCGCTCGGCGAAACGCTGCTACAGGCGGTCGCCGGAGAAGCGGCATCTTGACTTCGGCATCGCCGCCCTCTTATATCGCCGCGCGTTCGGCGATGTCGGCCGGGCGGGCGCGTAGCTCAGCGGGAGAGCACACCCTTCACACGGGTGGGGTCGTAGGTTCAATCCCTACCGCGCCCACCATTTGCTGCATAAATGACGAGGAACGCGGCCACAGCGACGGAAAATCGCCCACCGGTTTCTTTCGATCTTTCTTGAAAGCATCCTCCATATGCACGGGTCCGTGATCAGGGCGGCGGCCTTCGTGGCCGCCATTTTCGCGCTGTATATCGCCGGGGCAATGCTGTTGCCGGCACTGGTCGACCTCTACTACGGGAACGAAGACTGGAAGGTTTTCGCCGTGTGTGCTTTCACCACCGGAGCCATCGCACTGACGGTCGCCGCGGCGACCCGTGACCGAACGCCCATCCGTTCCACGCGTCTTGCCTTTTTCGTGGTCGCGGTCCTCTGGACGACGCTCGGCGTCATCGGCGGACTTCCCCTGTACACGGCATCGCTGCGGCTGGATTTCACCAGTGCCGTCTTCGAATCCGTCTCTGCGATCACCACGACCGGCTCCACGGTGATCTCGGGGCTCGACGACCTGCCGCCGGGCATCCTGTTGTGGCGATCGCTGCTTCAGTGGATCGGCGGGCTGGGCGTGATTGCGCTCGGCTTGTTCTTCCTGCCGCTGCTGAATGTCGGTGGCTTTTCCTATTTCCGCATCGAATCGTCCGATATCGAAGACCGCCCCTTCGATCGTCTTGCCAGCTTTCTGCGGGCCCTCGTCGGCATCTATATCGGCCTCACGGCGCTTTGTGCTTTCGCGTATGTGGCGGCGGGCATGAGCACGTTCGATGCCGTCAACCATGCCATGACGACGCTCGCCACCGGCGGCTTTTCCACCCACGACGCTTCCTTCGGTTATTTCGAAGGCTCTGCCGTCCTGTTGGTGGGAACGCTGTTCATGATCCTGGGCGCCCTGCCCTTTTCGATTCTCATTCTGTTTATCGTGCGCGGGCGGCTTGATGCATTGCGCGATCCGCAAATCCGCCTGTTCCTGGTCTATACGGTCGTGATTCTGCTCGCCGTGGCGATCCACCGGCGCATCGTGAACGAAACACCGTTCAGCGAAGCCCTGGTGACGTCAGCGTTCAACATCGTCTCCATCATCACGACCACGGGATACGCCAGCGAGGACTACTCGCTTTGGGGGCCCTTCTCGGTCATGGTGTTCTTCTTCGCGACCTTCCTCGGCGGCTGTTCCGGTTCAACCTCCGGCGGCACGAAAGCGTACCGGTTCGTCATCCTGGCGAGAATGCTGCAAAACGGGCTGCGCCTGCTGGTCTACGGACGCGCCATTCAGCCGTTGCGCTACGGGACCCGCGTCGTGGACGAGGAAATGCAGCGCTCCGTCACCCTGTTCGTGATTGCCTTCATCGTGGTTTGGGTCGGCGGCTCTCTGGCGCTGGCGGCCGGCAATGTCGACATCGTCACTTCGATGACGGCGAGCCTTACCGCGCTCACCAATGTCGGCCCGGGCCTGGGCCCGATCGTCGGGCCTGCCGGCAATTTCACGCCTCTCAGCGATTACGCCAAGTGGATCCTGTCCGCCATCATGCTGCTCGGCCGGTTGGAGATCCTGGCCGTGCTCGTACTGTTCACGCCGACCTTCTGGCGCAACTGAAGCGCCATCAGCTTCCCGGAGCGCGCAATTCCTCGACCTTCGCCAGGGCCGTCGACAGCTTCTCATCCCGCTCATAGATGTCGGGATAGTAGCCCACCGCGCCGGAACGTTCCGGCCAGGCGGTGAAATAACCGACATAGACGGGGATCTTTTTGGGCAGATTCCTGCGGCCGTTGCGGCCCGTACCGATCTCCCGCGCGACGTCGTCGGTCGTCGTCTCAAGCACGGCCGCCGCCATGGCGCGGGGATCCTGCAGACGAACGCAGCCGTGGCTGTAGGCGCGGGTATCACGGCCGAAGAGGTGCTTGGCGGGTGTGTCGTGCATATAGATGTTGTGCGTGTTGGGGAACATGATCTTCAGTTCCCCAAGGGCATTCTGAGGCCCCGGGCGCTGGCGCACGCTGAAGGGGATGTTGGCGCCGTAGCGCGACCAGTCGATGGAAGCGGAAGGCACCCGCCGTCCAGCGGAATTGATCACCTCATATCCGGTGCGGTCCAGATAGCCGGGATCGCGCCGCAGCTTCGGCAACTTTTCGTTGATCAGAATCGAACGCGGCACCCCCCAATAGGGATTGAACTCCACATATTCGATCTCGTCGTGGAAGAAGTTCGTCTGGTTGGACGGCTTGCCGACCACCGCGCGCATGGAAAGCCGTTCCTCTCCCTCCTCGACAAAGCTTGCCGTGTAGGAAGCGGCGTTGATCATCACCCGCGTGTTGCCGAAGTAGGAGGGATGCCACCGCAGCCGCTCGAGCGCCAGAACCACCTTGCGGATTCGCGCCTGTTTCGATTCCCCGGCCAGGGCTCCGACCGTCTGGCGCCCGACGATGCCGTCCGGGTTGAGGTCGTGCGTTCTCTGCGCCGCCTTGATGACCGGCTCCAACTCCGGCACATAGGTCTCGCTGCCGGCATGGGCGAGCAGCACCGGCCCGTGCTCCGCGCGAAATTCCGCATCCGCGTCGCGCTCAATGATGCGCAGGATCTTGGGAAATTCCGGATGGCTCGCGCCAGGCCGCACGAAGGTCTCGGGATCAACGACGATCTCCTTCTCGGCACTCTCCCGCAGGGCTTTCAGTTCCGCGCGAAGGGTGGCGTAGTATTCATTCTTTGGATGCAACGATGTCAGATAGGCGGCGGGCTTTGGAGAATGCGCGAGCGCTCTTAGCACCCGGCCTTCGTCGAGCGTTTTCTGCGGAAAATCGTGATAGCCGGAAAGCTTGTTGGGATTGATGCGGCCCCAATGCGCATCGCGCGCATAGCGCAAGGCACGTGCGGAAAGCGTCATCTCGAAGCGCAGGAGCGCGGTCTTGCGCTCATCGGCTGCATCCACGGAAGGCTTCGGTGCTGCAAATGGCGTGCTGACGGCGTAATCAGCCTCCAGGAGGCCGTATTCGCCGGCGTCCTCCAGGACGCGCAGCACCTTCTTGGCCCGGGCATTGGGCCTGCCGTTCTCGATCCAGATGAAATCCGGATTTTCGGCATAGTAGTTCAAGAGCGCCGCCGAGACCTCCTTTTCCGCAAGGAGATTGATGTCGGCGAAGCCAAGCGCCTCGGCGAAGAGGGATTCCTCGTTTACCTGCTGTCGGAGCGCGCTCGACAGGGAGGGGAAATCCACCTTCACCAGCCCCTCGGGCTTGTAGTTGTAGTAGGAAGGACCGGAAATCTTCGGCAAGGGCGCCGGCTGGCGCGCCCGGGCCTCCGGCTGCCGGGGGCGCGGCGCTGCTTGGCCGCGCTCCGATTGGGAGCGCTGCTGGCGTTCGCCGAACAGCATATCGAACAGATTTTGCGCCGCTGCGGCCTCAGGGACGCTCCCGGTGATGGCGATCGTCAACGCCAAGGCTGAAAGGCCGGCTCCCTTTGCGCGCTTTCCAAGCATGAAACTGTCCCCGATCCGGATATATCGTCACGCCGGCACGGTCCTCTCAAGGACTCACGCCAATGCGCGATTTGCCTAAAACTATACCCATATGGTGAAGCAAGTGTAAGCGATCGCCCATGCGGACAGGGGGAAGCGACAGTTTTCAAGAAATTGTGACCGAGCGTCCACACTCGATCCCAAATCTATCGCGCGCTGCCTACCACATGGTCTTGAGCGCGCGCTGCGGCCATTCCGCGTCGTACGTGTCGGCGTCGATGGCGCCGCCGCTAAGTTCGCCGAGAATCCGCCCGATGCTCGGCAGTGAGGCCGGGTCCACCTGGCTTTCAGCATCCCAGAGCCTGGAGCGGCGGATCGCGCGGGCGCACTGGAAATAAACGCTTTCCACGCAAACGATGATGACCGACCGTGGCGCCTTCTCTTCCACCGCGAAGGAAGCGCAGAGTGCGGCGTCGGCGGAAATTCGCGCCGTGCCGTTCACGCGCAGCGTGGTTCCCGAGCCCGGCACGAGAAAGAGGAGACCGACACGGCCGTCCCGAACGATGTTTCTGAGCGAATCGAGGCGGTTGTTTCCATGCCTGTCCGGCATCATCAGCGTGCGCCGGTCATGGATGCGCACGAAGCCTGGCCGGTCGCCACGCGGCGAGCAATCGAGCCCCTCGGGGCCGGCAGTCGCCAGCGTGAGGAAAGGCGAAGCCTCGATGAAGGCGGCATAGGCGGGGATGATGTGGTCGGTTTCCTTGACGAGGGAGTTTTCGCCCGGCCCGCCGTAGAGCGTCTCGAGTTGCTCGATCGTCGTAACGGCTCCCGCCTCGCCTGACTCATCGCTCACGGCTCAACCCCTTCTCCTCCAGCTCGCGCAGGTAGTCCTTCCAGCGCGCCGCGCGCTCCCGCCCGAGCGTCGCCAGATAGCTCCAGCTGTACAACCCGGTTTCATGGCCGTCGTCGAACACGATGCGCACGGCGTAATTGCCCACCGGCTCGATGCGCGAAATGGCGACATCCTTCTTGCCGCCGACCGTCACGCGCTCGTCGGGGGAATGGCCCTGCACTTCCGCCGACGGCGAAAACACGCGGAGCATCTCCGCACTCAATTCCATCGGCGCCTCGTCCGGAAAGGTCACCGTCAGAAGCTTCCGGTCCATGGAAACGCGCAGTTCTTTGGGTGGTCGCATGGTTCGCCTCCATCCTCCACCTACGCCGACAGGTCCCGTTTGAAAAGGGTCGCGTCTTGAAACGCAGTCGCGCATTGCCGCGACCGGCCGGCAGATGCTAGCGTGCCGCCAAACTTGAATAGTTGTGTCCCATATTCCACATGGTGGATAGCGAAACGGGCGTAGGGCGAGGAACCCGATGGACCAGACAAGCAGCATGATCGATCCCTTCGGCCGCGCAATCACCTATTTGCGCGTTTCGGTCACCGATCGCTGCGACTTCCGCTGCGTCTACTGCATGGCGGAAGACATGACCTTCCTGCCGAAAAAGGATCTTCTGAGCCTCGAGGAGCTGGAGCGCCTGTGCGCCGTCTTTATCGATAAGGGCGTGCGCAAGCTTCGGTTGACCGGCGGCGAGCCGCTGGTGCGCAAGAACATCATGCATCTCATCCGGCAGCTTTCGCACCATCTGGACACGGGAGCGCTGGAGGAAATAACCCTGACCACCAACGGCTCCCAACTCGAGCGTTTCGCCGCCGAACTCGCCGATTGCGGCGTGCGCCGTGTCAATATCTCGCTCGACACGCTGGACCCGGAGAAGTTCCGGGCCATCACCCGCTGGGGCATCTTCGACCGCGTCATGCGGGGGATCAACGCCGCCCAGGAGGCTGGGCTTCATATCAAGCTCAACACGGTGGCGCTCAAAGGTTTCAACGACGCGGAAATTCCACACATGCTGCGCTGGGCGCACGATCGCGGCATGGACATGACGGTGATCGAGACCATGCCCATGGGCGAGATCGATGCCGACCGTACGGACCAGTACCTGCCCCTGTCCGAATTGCGGGCGCAGCTCGAACGGCAGTTCACGCTGACCGACATTCCCTACAAGACCGGCGGGCCCGCGCGCTACGTGGAAGTGGCGGAAACGGGCGGACGGCTGGGTTTTATCACACCGCTGACGCACAATTTCTGCGAAAGCTGCAACCGGGTGCGCGTCACCTGCACGGGCACGCTCTACATGTGCCTCGGCCAGGACGACGCCGCGGACCTGCGTGCGCCCATGCGCGCCTCGGAAGGCAACGAGCTCCTGTCGCATGCCATCGACGAGGCGATCGGGCGCAAGCCGAAGGGCCACGACTTCGTGATCGACCGCAGTACGAAACGCCCGGCGGTTTCGCGCCACATGAGCGTCACGGGCGGCTGACAACGTTTTCCCTAAACTGGACCGATTGCCCGGCCCGTGTTTCGGCCGTAAGGCGGGCCGACCGGAACGTGGGAGTCCGTCCGCCCCGATGACCGGCTTCCTTGCTTCCCCGTGCCCACGGGAGTGGCGGGTCTGCCGCGTGAAACAGAAGAAACACGATGACCGCCCGCCCCTTCGATCGCACCACGCCGCCCCATATCCTGACGCTGGTCATCGCGGCGGCGACCGCTTCGGTGGCGACGAATGTTTTCCTGCCGTCGCTGCCCGGCATGGCCACTTATTTCGGGGCGGACTATGCCCTGGCCCAGTTGACCGTTTCCTTCTATCTCGGGGCCACCGCCATCCTGCAGCTTTTCATCGGCCCGGCTTCGGACCGGTTCGGCCGCCGGCCGGTCATGCTGTTCAGCTTCGGCGTCTTCATCCTCAGCACCTTCGCCGCGATCCACGCGCCGACGATGGAGCTTTTGCTCTTCTATCGTCTTCTCCAGGCCTTCGCAGCCGCCGGAATGGTCCTGTCGCGGGCGGTGGTGCGCGATACGGTCGACGCGAACGAAGCAGCCAGCCGCATCGGCTACATCACCATGGGCATGACGGTCGCGCCCATGGTCGGGCCGATCATCGGCGGCTTTCTCGATGCGCTTTACGGCTGGCAGGCGGCCTTCTATCTGATGCTCGTCTTCGGCATCGTCGCCTTCACGGTCGTTTATCTCGACCTCGGCGAGACCAACCACCAACGGTCCGCGAGCATGGCGGCCCAGTTCCGCAACTATCCGGAGCTCTTCCGCTCGCGGCGTTTCTGGGGGTATGCGGCCACCGCCGCCTTCACCTCGGGCGGATTTTTCGCCTTTCTCGGCGGCGGGCCGTTCGTCGCCACGCGCATCCTGGAACTCTCCCCCGCCATCTACGGACTCTATTTCGCGATCGTCACCATCGGCTACGCCGTCGGCAACTTTCTGTCGGGACGCCACTCCCAATCGATCGGCATCAACCGCATGATGCTAATCGGCAATCTCGTCGCCGCCTGCGGCATGGGCCTGTCCATTTTGCTCTTCGCCATCGGTTTTCACCACCCGATGTCGCTGTTCGGTCCAACCTTCTTCGTCGGGCTCGGCAACGGCATCACCCTTCCGAGCGCCCTTGCCGGCGTGGTCAGCGTGCGGCCGCACCTGGCCGGATCCGCCTCGGGTTTGGGCGGGGCCCTGCAGATCGGCGGCGGGGCCGCCCTTTCCGTGCTGGCCGGGGCCTTCCTGACGGTACAATCCGGACCGTATCCACTGCTCTTCGTCATGCTGTCTTCCTCCCTTTGCGGCGTTGCCGCCACGCTGTATGTCATTCATATCGCTCGCCGCATGGGCGAACTGTGAAACGGAGTGCCGACCATGCAGAAGATTGCCGGGATCGTTCTGACCGGGGGCCGCGGGCATGATCCCTTCTTCAACAGCAATATGCCGGAAGACCTGCAGGCGGCGGAGCGGATAGCCGCAGAGGCGCAGGAATGAAACAGAATGTCTTCGGTATCACGGGCTGGAAGAATTCCGGCAAGACCACGCTGACGGAACGTCTCGTCGCCGCATTTTCTGAGCGCGGCCTCGAGGTCGCCACCGTGAAGCACGCGCACCACGCTTTCGACGTCGACCAGCCGGGCACCGATTCCTTTCGTCACCGCGCGGCGGGCGCAAGGGAGGTCGCCGTCGTATCGAGCCTCCGCTGGGCGCTCATGCACGAGTTGAAGGAGGAGGCCGAGCCGACGCTTGCCGATATCCTGACCCGCCTGTCGCCCAGCGACCTCGTGCTGGTGGAGGGGTTCAAGCGTGGCAGCCATCCCAAGATCGAGTGCCGGCGTGGCGAAGCCCGCGACCAGGCACCGCTTGCCGGCAGCGTGCCGGCGATCGTCGCCGTGGCCAGCGATGCGCCGACCGCAGACGGCGGTTTGCCGTCGTTCGACCTGGACGACATCGAGGGCATCGTCGATTTCATTCTCGCTCACCTGAACCTTCAAAAGCGAAAAAATCGGTGAAAATAACCGTCCATCGCCGCTTGCAATTTTATTGCCGGGAATGGAAATGTTCCTCCTTAAGCCTCGCCGGCTCGATGAACGGCGGGGCATAAGAACGAGACAGAGAGGAACACGCATGCATATCAAACGGCGCATCGCATTTGGCTTTTCGGCGGCGGCGCTTGCCTTTACGGCCGCTGGCGCCCTCGCGCAGGACCAGATGCAGCTCAAGATCGGGACCGAGGGCGCCTACCCGCCCTTCAACAATCTCACCGCCAGCGGCGAGCTCGTAGGTTTCGACGTCGACATCGCCCGCGCCCTTTGCGAGGAGATGAACGCCGAGTGCGAATTCGTTACCCAGGATTGGGACGGCATCATCCCGGCGCTGCAGGCCGGCAAGTTCGACGCCATCATCGCCTCGATGTCGATCACGCCGGAGCGCGACGAGCAGGTCGATTTCACCAAGCCCTACTACACGAATTCGCTGGTGTTCGTGGCGCCCAAGGAGTCCGAGTTCGACCCGAACAATATCGAGGACAAGGCCATCGGCGTACAGGCCGGCACCATCGCCGCCCAGTTTGTCGAGGAGAACTATTCAAATGCCGAGCTCAGGGCCTATCCCTCGCAGCTCGAAGCATGGGCGGATCTGAGCAACGAGCGTGTCGATGCCGTGCTCGCCGATTTCGGCGTCCAGTATGAATGGGTCAACAGCGAGGACGGCGCCTGTTGCGAGTTCAAGGGCGAGACGGTGAGCGGTGACGACCAGATCGGCATCGCCGTCCGCGAGGGCGAGACGGAACTCGTCGAGAAGTTCAACGCGGCGATCGACGCCATCCGCGAGAACGGGACCTACGCGGAAATCAACGCGAAGTATTTCCCGTTCGACATCTACGGCGAGTAAGCATGACGGCCGGATGCGGGACCGTTTCCCGTATCCGGCTTCGCGTCGCCGCGCCTTTCCGGCCTTTGACGATTCTCCGTTGAGCCGCAGTCCGGACGCAGGTTCAGGTCGTGGACTATACCACCCTACTCAGTTTTGGCCCCGAAGGCTGGGGAGACGACATCGCTTCCGGCGTTGCGGTGACGGTGAGCCTTGCGCTGGTAACCCTGCCGCTCGGCCTTGTGCTTGGCTTCGTCGTAGCGCTGGGAAAGCGCTCCGCCGAACCGACATTGCGCCTATCGGCCAACATCTTCACCACGATTTTTCGTGGCTTGCCCGAGCTTCTGACGCTGTTCCTGGTCTATTACGGCGCACAGATAGCAATTCAGCAGGTCGTTCAGGCGGCGGGCGGCGAGACATATATAGAGATCAATGCTTTCGCGGCCGGCATGGTGGCCCTCGGCGCGGTTTTCTCCGCCTATGCCAGCGAAGTGTTCGTGGCGGCCTTCAGCGCCATTCCGAACGGCCAGTATGAGGGCGCCTATGCGCTCGGTCTGTCGCGCCGACGCACCATGCGGCTCGTGATCCTGCCGCAGCTCATCCGGGTCGCCCTGCCCGGCCTTTCCAATCTCTGGCTGATCCTGCTGAAGGAGACGGCGCTCGTCTCCGTCATCGGCCTTTCCGACATCCTGCGGCAGACTGGTGTCGCCGCCCGCACCACAGGAGAGTCCTTTCTTTTTTACGGGACGGCTTGCCTGCTCTATCTCGCCCTGGCGCTGATCTCCTCGATTGTGCTTTCCTCCGTGGAACGGCGGGTTTCCGCCGGTGGTGCCGCGCGATGAGCGAGCCTCCTCCCGTGATCGACACTCCGGCCCTGCCGGCGCGCGGCGGAACCGGTGTCCTGCCGCCTCCCCCGCCGGCAAGAGGCCTGACCCGGGCCCGCGTGGCGGGCATCGGCCTGCTTGGCGTGTGGGCGCTCGTCGGTATCGGCACGGCGGTCTTCCTTCTGGCTTCCTGGAATCCCGAGCTCTTCGCGCGCTACGCACCGCGCTATCTGTCCGGCCTGTGGATCACAGTGCAGCTCGTCGCCATCTCGGTTCTGGCGGGCGCGGTGCTTTCGATCCCGGTAGCGCTCGGCCGCCGCTCGAAGAACCGCGTCGCGGCGGCACTCGCCTACGGCTATGTCTATTTCTTCCGCGGCACGCCGCTGCTTGCCCAGACTTTCCTCGTTTATTACGGCCTGGGCTCCTTCCGGCCGGAATTGCAGGCCATCGGGCTGTGGGGCTTCTTCCGCGAGGCCTGGTACTGCGCGCTTTTCGCCTTCACGCTCAATACCGCGGCCTATCAGGCAGAGATCCTGCGTGGAGCCTTCGAGAGCATCGGGCGCGGCCAGTGGGAAGCCGCCTCCGCGCTGGGGCTGTCGCGGCTGCAGACGATCTATAAGATCATCCTGCCGCAGGCGCTGATGATCGCCCTGCGGCCCTACGGCAACGAGATCATCCTGATGATCAAGGGCTCGGCCATCGTCGCCATCATTACCGTCTACGACCTGATGGGCGAGACAAGGCGCGCCTATTCGCGGACTTTCGATTTCCAGACCTACATCTGGGCCGCCCTCATCTATCTCAGCCTGGTGGAGATGCTCAGGATCGTCATCGAGCGTATCGAGCGGCGCTTGACACGCCATCTGCGCCGATAAACCCTGAACGGAGAAGAAACGCGGAGGATCGACCCGAATGGCCAAGGTTGCATTCATCGGACTTGGGGTGATGGGCTATCCCATGGCCGCGCACCTGAAGAACCGTGGCGGACACGACGTCACCGTCTACAACCGCACGGCGGCGAAGGCGGAGAAATGGGTTTCCGAGCATGGTGGAGCGAGCGCGGCCACCCCGGCCGAGGCTGCGCGCGACAAGGATTTCGTTTTCACCTGCGTGGGCAATGATGATGACCTGCGCTCCGTCACCACCGGTGAAGCCGGGGCCTTCGAGGCGATGAGGGCCGGGGCGGTCTTCATCGACAACACCACGGCCTCCGCCAAGGTCGCGCGCGAACTGGCGGCGGAGGCGCAAGAGCGCGGCTTCGGCTTCATCGACGCGCCGGTTTCCGGCGGCCAGGCAGGCGCCGAAAACGGCGTGCTCACCGTCATGTGCGGCGGTGAGCAGGCAACCTTCGACAAGGCCAAACCGGTGATCGAATCCTATGCCCGCATGGTGGGACTGATGGGCCCGGCGGGTGCGGGCCAGCTCACGAAGATGATCAACCAGATCTGCATCGCCGGCCTCGTCCAGGGCCTCGCCGAAGGCATCCATTTCGGCAAGAAGGCCGGTCTCGACATCGAGAAGGTGATCGAGGTGATCTCCAAGGGAGCGGCCGGCTCCTGGCAGATGGAAAACCGCCACAAGACGATGAATGCCGGCGAGTATGACTTCGGCTTCGCCGTCGACTGGATGCGCAAGGACCTCGGCATCTGCCTGGAAGAGGCGAACGGAAACGGGGCCAAGCTGCCGGTCACCGCCCTCGTCGACCAGTTCTACAAGGAAGTCCAGGAGATGGGCGGCAGGCGCTGGGATACCTCCTCGCTGCTCGCCCGGCTGGAGAAATAGGGACACGGGGACGTGCGGCATGCCGGCCACGCTTTCCTTCGTCCCGGTAACCACCGGCAATCTGGATGATTTCGAGCGGCGCCACGTCATGCGGCTATCGAGGGACGATTAGGAGAAGCGCGCTCCTTCACCGGCGGACCCGGCCGGTCCGACGCGGTCCCCTCGCCTCAAGCGGCCACGTTGGCGGCTTCCTTGTCCACCACCAGATAGTCGAGCGGCAGCTCGGTGGTGTACTTGATCTGCTCCATGGCGAAGGCGGAGGACACGTCGCGGATTTCGATCTTCGAAATCAGCTTCTTGTAGAACGCGTCGTAGGCAGCGATGTCCGGCACGACGACACGCAGGAGATAGTCCACGTCGCCGCTCATGCGGTAGAACTCGACCACCTCCGGGAACTCCTTGATGACCTCGGAGAAGCGCTTCAGCCATTCATGGCTGTGCGCGTTGGTGCGGATCGAGACAAACACCGTCACCCGGGCGTTCACCTTCGCCGGATCGAGGATCGCCACCCGGCGCCGGATGACGCCCTCCTCCTCGAGCTTCTGAATGCGCCGCCAGCACGGCGTCGTCGAAAGCCCGACCTTCTTTGCGATATCGGCCACGGCCAAGGTGGCGTTTTCCTGAAGCAGGCGCAGAATCTTGCGATCGAGGCGATCCATGACTCTCTCTCCAATGGAATTTTTTTGCTTTCTGACGCGTATGGAGGCTTATTTCAAGAAAAATATTCTCAATCCGATGTGAAGTCCGGCTTAACCTGCAGATTTCCCCTGGATCCGGATTCGCACCTCTTCCTTGAGCACCGGCAGCAGCTCCTGTTCGAACCACGGGTTCTTCTTCAGCCATGCGGTGTTGCGCCAGGAGGGATGCGGCAGCGGCAGGACGCGCGGCTGGCGCGGCGCCTCCAGGATCGCCCGCCAGTCGCGCACGGTCTCGGTCACGGTCCTGCGCCGCAAATCGCCCAGATGCCAGGCTTGCGCGTATTGCCCGATGGTCAGAACAAGGTCGACCTGCGGCATCTCGGCCATGAGCCGCGCCCGCCAGGCCGGTGCGCACTCGCGCCGCGGCGGCAGGTCGCTGCCCTTTTCGTCAGAGCCGGGAAAGCAGAAGCCCATGGGCACGATGGAAAAACGTGCGGGGTCGTAGAACTGCGTCCGATCGACCCCCATCCAGTCGCGCAGGCGGTCGCCGGAGCGGTCGTCGAAGGGCAGCCCCGAAACGTGGACGCGCGTCCCCGGCGCCTGGCCCGCGATCAGGATGCGC
>NZ_JBHSUM010000019.1:0-46371 GCF_042660605.1 Nitratireductor sp. GCM10026969 | reverse complement strand
CCGGCGGCTCATGCCGTCGGCTCGGCACCGAGCCCGGCGAGCCCGTGGTGCTGAAACCCTGCCGCTGATCCCCTCAGGCGTGTGCCGAGCGGTTATCGCCGTCGCGCCTGGCGCAGGCAGGGCCGGGCCCGCGCATGTAGTGGCGCTCGGGATGATAGCGGGGTGCGAAGAAGGTGCGGATAACCTTCGCGCAACCGATGAACAGTTTGAGCAATCCCATGGGCCCACGTCCTGACCATTTCCGGCGGTCTGCGGAGATTCTGCCGAAGGAGCATGAATTTCCGGTGAACGCCCGTTTCCACGTTCCACGGAAAACAGGCCTCCATGGCGGAAAATGGGAGTCTTCCGGGCGAGTCTGTGGCAGCATGTCCCCGCCGCTCCCCTGTTGCCGAAAAGTCACGGAATCGGGTGCCGAAAAGATCGCTGGCTGCGCCCAGACCCATGGAACAGACCCATTGACGCCGAGTTAGGGCGGGGCGGACCGAACAGAGCGGACCCTGCGCTCCGGCCGTCACCGCAGAAGAAGAGGACAAGGCGATGGGTTTACTTTCCAAGGACATCAAATCGATGGACGATCTTTTCGTCCACACGCTCCGCGACATCTATTACGCCGAGAACCAGATCATCAAGGCGCTGCCGAAGATGATCGACAAGGTCAGCAACCCGCAGCTCAAGCAGGGGCTGGAAAAGCACCTGCAGGAGACCGAAGGCCATGTGCGGAACCTGGACGAGGTGTTCCGCATGATGAAGCTGGAGGCCAAGGGTGTGGACTGTCCCGCCATGGACGGCATCATCGAGGAGGCTAACGAGGTGGCCAGCGAGATCGAGGACAAGAAGGTGCTCGATGCTGCGATTATCGCTGCTGCCCAGGCGGTGGAGCATTACGAGATCACGCGCTACGGCACGCTGATCACCTGGGCGCAGGAACTCGGCCGCAAGGATTGCGCGGAGGTGATGAAGCGCAACATGGCGGACGAGAAGGCGACCGACGATAAGCTGACGCAACTTGCCGAGCAAAGGGTGAATCTCGAAGCCACCCAATAGGCCGGCGCGACTTTCCGTGTGCATTGCCTCTCCGCCCCACGCCGCCGCGCTCCGCCGGACGGAGAGGCACCTCCCCTGGTTACCCGCCCTGACAAATGTTTTTCGCTGGACAATGTCGGCGGCAGGTGACGTTTAATCGTCTTTCTGCATGGGTTTCCGCTGCGGGATCTTTGCCTGCAGGGAGGGTGGATGCGCTGGCAGTGGTCGGAAAAGAAGGTTTTGGGCATCGCGCTGGCTCTCTGCGCAGTGCTTTTCGTGATCGGCTGGCTGACGCGGGAAGACCCGTCGGAGGCGCCATACCTGACGATTACCGGCGGCGGTTTCGTCTTTAATTACCGCGATGCGGAGGTCTTTTACGGGTTCTCGGCGCAGGTGACGCGGCCGCTGGCCAGTGGATCGATCATCGAGGCACGTTTCGAGGATCCCGCCGGCGGGGCGCCTTTCGTCGTCACGGAGCGGGTGAGCACCATGACCGACCGTTATTCCTTGCGCTCGCCCGCGCTCGGCAAGGTCGAGGCCGGAAAGTCCTATAAGGTGGCGATCGGGGTGCTCGATCGGGAGGGCAAAACGCTTCTTTGGCGGACTGAACGCAGCTATCAAAGTCGGATCGGCGACAGCGCGCTTCCCGCTGCGCCACTGACCGTCGGGCCAGGTTACCATCGGCCCGAGGGGCTCGCCGGTAAAGGCCCTGCCGGCAATCGATGAGCGGCGCTCCGCCGGCCTACATCGTCGCCGTATAGTAGAAGATGTGCCGTCCGACCTTGCCCGTCCGTTCCAGCTTCTCCGCCCACCAGGGGGTGACGAAGTCGGCGTGGTAGTGGGTGGAGCGCGCCAGCGGGCTCGGGCTGCGGCATGTCCGTTTGCAGGTGAACGTACGCACGGCAATGTGCTCGGCCGCATCGAAGGCGCCGGGTTCCTTGATCTTGTCGGGGATGCCGTCGCAGGCGAAGGAGAACTGGCAGGCGTTTTTCATGTGTTCGTTCTGGTAGACGACGCCGCAGACCGTGTCCGGATAAAAGGCGCTTTCGACGCGGTTCAGAACGACCCCGGCGACCGCTCTCTGGCCGGCGGCCGGCTCCCCCCTGGCTTCGAAATAGATCGCCTTGGCCAGGCAGCCGACCTCCTTCAGATAGCTGCGATAGACCGGCTTCTCCTCCGCCGCGCCGTCGGGCGGCTTCGCCAGCGCGGTGCCGGAAGCGGATGGAAATGCAACGCAAAAAATACCCATGGCAAGCGCGAGGCTTGCAATTGATCGGATCATGTCCCCAACCCGTTTGCTTTGTTTGAGCGGGCTTCTGTCTGATCAATGGGGCATCAACTTGAAAAGGATTGGGCGAGAAAGAGGCCATTGCTCCGGCCTTGCCGAGCGCGCAGGTTCGTTTGAACGGAAGGCATCCTGTTGAGGACGCTTGTAGCCACCGAGGGAGGGAAAGTCGGCGGGATCGGCGTTCCCGGTTTATACCGAAGTGGCGGTGTGTCTCGTCTTGTCCGAACCGGCCTCAGTTTCCCTGTTATCAGGGAATTTAGCGCGGTGAAGCAAAAAAAAGCAGGCTCCGGCGGCGTCAATGCCCAGGAAGCCCGGCCTTTTTGGGATATGCATCGGGCGTCATTCATAATGGAAAACAGGGAACGGTAAGTGACCTTTCAGCGAACCGGACCGGCATTACAGGGTTGGTTGCCCTCTGGGAGGATCTTACCGCATCTGGTCGAGCGCGGAGGCAAGCCACGCCTCGACCTTTGGAAGGATGTTTGGGTCGGCCAGCAAGTCGACTTTGAAAGACGGATAGCCTTTGATGTTCATGGTTGTCAGCGGGCCAACGATCTGGATCAGGCCGTCCAGCAACCGGCGGCGCACGCCTTCATCCTGTAATGCTGACCGCTGATGCAGGAAGCGCAACGTGAAAGATACGAGCGCGCCCTCCGCCCATAGATGCAGAGGGTAGAAAACCTTGCCGTCGCTGCCTGTAAACGCAGCATAGATGGACCCCTGTCGCGAGGACACGTCAGCGACACCGCCCAGCCCTTCAACCACGGCAATAAACGCTCGTGCTCCTGCCAGCGTGCGCGCATCGTCCGAACTCATATGCTTCTGCAGCCACTGGTCGCGCGAAATGGGCTCTGGCGCAGCGGACGACCGCTTTGCGACGGCGGTCCGTTCCGTCTCACCGATGATCCGGGGGCTGAGCGTAATAATATCGCCTTCACCAGCGAACCAGCGTAGTTCGACCGCCCGGACATCTGCGCGCATCTGGTCGTTTAGAAACTCGACGATCCGGGCCAGCTCTCGCGGAATCTCGTCTGCTACGAACACCAGCTTGATGCGGCCAGCCTTGAAATTGGCGTCGACTTGTTCCCAGAAAGTTGCAGGATCCTGTTCGCCAATGAACTCCTGGAGAGCTGTGTCCGGATCTGTTCCTGTCTCGACGGCTGTCCTGGTGAAACTATCCGCGATCCGCCCTGCCTGCCAGTAGGCGGTGGCATTCGCGGCATAATCCAGCATCTGTCCCACAACCTCTCGTCGCAGGCGCGTGTCGACCGCGCGTTTCAATTCGACCAGCACCGGAACGGCATCGCGCGTCACGAATAGATGATCGAGGGACCAGCGGCTGGCTCCGTCCTCGTTGTCCGCGATTGTCTGCTCTCGCCGGATTAGTAGCAGCTCACCGTCGCCATCGGTGATCAGCTCGGGATATCGAGACACCAATGCCTGCATGCTGTCTTCATTATCTGGGGCAGACGGCGTCATCCGCTTTAGACCACCGTCCGGATCGACCATGTAGATAAAGCCCTGAGTCAATTGCAGCTCCCCCTAACCCTCAGGCATCGTCATATCGTTACGAACTCATGTTATCGGGGCCGGCACCATGGCAACAAGACTCACCCGCGAACAGCTTTACGCTCTTGTCTGGGATCGTCCAGTGACGAAGCTGGCGAAGGACTTCGGCTTGTCTGACGTGGCGCTGCACAAGATCTGCCGCAAGCACAACATCCCTACACCGCCGCTCGGTTATTGGGCCAAGAAGGCTCATGGTAAGCCGGTGAGAAGCACGCCACTGCCGAAGGACAAGGAGCGCGATGACAGCGATTACATCGTCATACACGAAGGAGCTGGCACAGTGGAAAGTGAAGCTGCCGCAGCCGCTCGTGCGCGGGTGCAAGCGGCCGTCGAACAGCAACAAACCGATGACGTGGTCGACGTTGCTCACGATCCCATTCTCGAGCGCACCATCGCCAAATTGTCGAAAGCAAAGGCTGATCGAACGGGCATCGTGCACGTCGAAGGCAAGGGGCTGATCAGTGTGTCGGTCCGCCCTGAATCGGCCGGCCGAGCCAAGCTTGTTCTGGAGATGCTGATCCGAACTGCCAGGACCGCGGGTATCAAGCTGGAGGCGCAGGACGGTGCGGCGTTCTGGCGAGCTGAAGGCGAAAGTGTTTCGTTCGAGCTCGTCGAAGCCGCCGACAGGGTCGAGCATATTCCCACGGAAGCCGAGCTGAAGGCAGTGGCGAAATGGGAAGCAAAGCGTGAAGCTGATCGGAAGCGCTATGGATATGCGAGTGATTGGGGGCGGCCGCACATCCCCAAATGGGAAGAGCAATTTCAGGGGCGGCTCGCCGTTCGTCTTGAGGAAGTCCGGGTCCGGACGGAGAATGAGTATTGGGGTCCCGTCATCCGCAGGGTATTCGCCGACAGCAAGACTCGAGACGTTTTGAGGATGGGCCCGAAGATCATATCGACGGTGGCCGCTATCGCCGTTGGGAAAAGGGAGAACCGCCAAGCCGACGAACGTCGCCGTTTGGCTCGCGAAGAGGCCGAACGGCGCCGGCAAGAAGCTGAACGGCGTGCCGCCCTTGAGCGCAAGCGTGTGGCTACGCTCGACACCTTAATGGCCGAACAAGACCAAATCGCCCGGCTGGCGGACTATCTTGCTGCTCTCGAGCGGTCGAGCAACAAGGGCGATATACCCGCTCGGGTTGACCGGCTGATTGGCTGGGTCCGCGCTCGGCTTAAACGAATGCAACAGGCGTCAATGCCGGTAGCCCTCGATGAGCGCCTTGCTCGCGATGGCGCCTTCGAAACCGATGTGGATTGAAGCGATCGCGACTCCGTGCGGAAGCACAGAGCTAATGTAGCCGCGACTTTGACTAGGGGCAGGGGCGAGGAGACGGACAACTCGCCCGAACATGTATGGCTGAGCGCCAGGAGCCGAGACCGTGGCGCCTCTCCGGTCGCTCACACGCCACGGACGGATCACCCCTGGCGGAATATGCTAGGGGGTCCCGAGGCGATGCCAAGCCTCTTTATACTCGTCAGTTGCGTATGATTTCGGCTGCAGCCAGTAAGAGACTCTGCCGCCTGAATTTACGCCCCGATGGGCGGCAGCCTTAACCTCCTCCAAGGTCAAAATGTAGCACGTTGGCAAGTCAGAGGTAGCCTTTGTCGTTATGATCCACCATGGCGACCGCAGCGTATCAAGTGAACCGCCAAGCGGGACAGGATCTCGTTTGGTGAGTGCCTTGGACTGTATGGGTAAGACGCGGGATTCATCCTCGCTGACGGCAAATAGGTCCGCGCCCCTCGCATTGCGAACCGTGGGCATGACGTGCCAGCCCCGCCGGGAAAGCTCGCGTGCCACGTGGTATAGACCAGAGTTTCCAGTAAGCTGATGCCGCAACGTAAGATTTCTCCAGCCTCGCCAATCCAACTTCGATATCCCACCGCGCTGTCTATAGCACCCAATGACTTGCTTCTACTATCACCCAAACCAGTGTTTAAACTCGCGAGGACGCGCCAGGAGCGGTTATTCGATCGCGAATGATAGAAGGACCGCTATGGGGCCGGGAAGCGGAATGGCGGCTTCTGGTGCGGGATGTGGATGAGCGGACGTTCAGCTCGACAAGGGTTTGTCCTGGCCTAACCTCAACCTGTCATTGGCACGGTACGACAGCAATAGCGCTGGAGGGTGGTGAGCGGTCCTCTAAGACTTGGCCGCTTCCCCGGCCATCCAGAGTCTGAGTGGAGCGCTCGAAGGCGACCCCTCACAGCAGAGCCAACTTCCCCAGCGGTGGTCGCCACTTACGGATTTCTCCGCCAGGACTAGAGGATTATCAGCGGAGACGGACAGAATACTTTTGGCATCCTGAACAGTATGTTGCCATTGACATTTGGCGCCAGCATAACGATGTTAGCGGTGTGATGCACATCAGTGTGCCAACGAGCTAAAGGCGCGCCCAACAGACGTTCCGAGCCTTAGGGTTCCAAAGTCTCTTCGGGCCGCCTTACCCTTTTCTTTCGGGCCGCCTTCTAGGCGGCCCGATGTATTTTTGTCGGTCCTTGACGAATGTCAGATAGACACCAAACACTCGATAGTTAAGTGCTCTCCATGACTTAGTGGTTAGCTTGTTTGGCATGGACGGCCGCTCACGGGTTATACTGTGCGTGGGGTCAAGCAGGTCGATCATCGCGTGCACAACGACACCGTATTGCAGCAATTGCTGGCGCTCGGTCGTGTGCTCGGTTCGAGAGAGGAACGTCGCCAGAGGCATGATCCACCGCCTGAAACCTTCGTTTTCTTCGAAGGCAGCTACGAACTCGACGAAGGTCTTCGCTCCCGTTTCAGTGCGGAAAGTCTCGCCAACAGCGCGTTGCAGTACCCTCGGTAGGATCCGGACGCGGCGCCCTTCTAGGCAATCGAAGAACTTCTGGAGCCGCAGGCCGCGCTCATCCTTTGCCATTGCGACCGACATACCTTCCTGACGGATCACCTCAACCTGCACCCAGAAGCAGCCAAATAGGTATAGGAGGCTCGCAAAATCGTGGTTCTCGAGGCGGCTGTCGTCTGGCGTCACGCTGTGAATCGCTTTGAAGTCATCTTCCGCAAGCGATCGTAGCTTGCCGACTAGCTCGTCGGCAGCCTTCAGCAAGGGATCGAGGTGACGGTCGACGAACTGTTCGGCGGAGTCCGACTTTTCTCTTCGCTTGCGCCATTCCTGGTAAGCGATGTCGAGGATCTTCACCGTAGAACCGCCGCCAAGAGCTGCGACGAAAAGTTGTCCCCACCCGGCATCTACCATCTGCTGCCCCGCCTCCGCGCACAGAAAAGCATATACACGGTGCACGAATGCGGAGATCAAGCTTCGGCTCCGCCCGGTGGACTGTCCGTCTAGGAGAACGACTCGCACTTCTTCCTGATCGGCCAGCATTCTACCGACCTCGTCGGCGAGAGAGCTGGAGCCACGGTGTGATCCAGTCACGTAAAGTGTTGGCCCCCGGGAAACATTGTCGATTGATTAGTAGTCCGCCTCAGGAATGAGAACCGACTACTTTCTGCCGCTGACGTCGGCATTCTGGTGCTCGAGCACAGACCAGAGCGGGCATACGTCTGCACATCGGTCGCAGCCACGTCTTGTCCTGCCTGCGACACATGTCCGTGCCTGGGCTCGGCGCCTGACTACTAGCTCGTCCGCGGAAACATCGCCGAGTCGGTCGATATCGATCACGTGAGCTGCGACGCGGGATGCCCGAACCGCCTCGAGAGTCGAGGCCGTTGAGGGGATGCCTCCGGTGTGCTCCTCGCGCGTTACTGCCGCAAGAATGTGAGCTGCCCCGGCAAGGCCCATCAGCGTAGCGCCGATGGCCGCCGACACATGATCCTCGCCCGCAGCTACGTCGGTAGGTATAGGGCCTAGTG
The DNA here is from genome assembly GCF_042660605.1 of Nitratireductor sp. GCM10026969. NCBI lineage: Bacteria > Pseudomonadati > Pseudomonadota > Alphaproteobacteria > Hyphomicrobiales > Phyllobacteriaceae > Nitratireductor > Nitratireductor sp. GCM10026969. The sequence goes on along the minus strand of NZ_JBHSUM010000019.1, from coordinate 38,638 downwards.
GCATCACTGGGTGCCCCGCAGCAGAAAGCCGGCGGCTGATTTCTCTGATGTGTGCCGGTCTCGCGTGTCCCGGGGACTCGATAATCACGTCACAGCCGTCCGCTCGAAGCATATTGGCCAGCTCAATCTGGAATTCGACCTCTGCCCATTGCGCCGCATCCAATGAATCGAAGATGTTCGCAGACCGGAAGGATGCTCCGAGACTGAGTACCGTGCCATGCTTTTTTGCAGAACTCACGATATCAGGGAGTATCCTTAGATACACGTTTTCCGTGAGGTCTCGTGCGAGAAGGTCCGCCATAACAACCCCGCCACCACGCGAGGTCCAAGGGACGAGACGTCTCCTCGCAAGATCTATGATATCCAGGCGCGCCGTCGGATGGATCGTCAGTATGCCGACGCCCCCCTCCATCTGCTCCACCGATTTATCCAAAAGCTCAGACGAGTCGACTTTGCCATTTTGCCGCCGAACGGTGTAAATTGGCAGTGACGCAGCGGCGAAACCCATCGTGAGGGCGCGCCGCCATAACGGCGTTTGCAGGACAGCTAGACTCAGGTCAGCGACGGCGTCTGGGTCTCCTACAAGTGACATGTCGGTATCCCGCGCCCGCACGATGGCTGGGTAAGCCCCATACGCCTGCTCCAAGAGGGTGTCGTAATTCGTTGTCCACACCAACTCGATCGAGCTGCGTGCAATTGCTCGATGGTAGTAGTTCGGCTTGGCACCGCGGCGCTGAATAGCCTCCTTCAGTTGCGCAACTAGAGCTCCACGGTTGCCGGCGCTCAAATTCACAAGATGCTGAGCAAAGAGGGGAAGATCCTCCCCTGAGGGGCGTAGAAAGATGCCGAGGTTATCGAGCATCGGACGCAGAAGGCTCGTCCAATTCGGCAGGCCTGATGGAACCGAGATTCCCGATCCGATGAACGCCGCTGCCTCGCCGCGGTACGCGGCTTGGCAGACTTCGCGCACGAGCTGGGCGGCAGGTATAGTGGTCCTCATATACTACTACTCCTCTAGTCGTATGCGGCCGCGACCGGTCGAGCTTTGGACGACCTTCCACCCCGGCGATGGACCATCTTAGTCCTGAACATTCTAATTTCCGGTTTTGAGAACTAATCAGGATACCCTGGATGGCTGCGAGGTGTGCTAGCCGGTCGGCTAGGGGCCGATTGCAGACCGCCAGCTTTCAGCGACAAATCGATTAGCTGCCGTTCTGCAAGCGACCCCATTGCGGTCGTTGCAGGCGACTTGAAAATGCTGAAAAGCGGCGATTGATTGCACGAATATTCCACGCCGAGTTTTGTTATTTTACATTAGCCTTTCTGGATCGCCCATCACATCTCCTGGGGACATCGAAGAGGTTTCTAATCAACAGATGAGTAACATCGCTTCTAACGACTCGGATGAAGAAAGCTGGGAGTTGGCGTGTCAGTGCGCCGATTTTTACCTTCGCACAGCCATAGCTCGCAGCTATGGCTTGAGAATGATGGCGGAGTCCATCTTCGATAATATGATGCGGACGATACCCGACCAACTCTTTGCCAAGGCACTGGATTTCAGGCAACAAACGTTCGAGGCCGAGGATTTCCATAATCACTGTCGCCAGTTCCTATCGGAACGCGAACAGCAAGCTGCGCGCGTTGCTGCTCGGACGGCCCGCCTACCATCGAGCCACTCTCGCGCATGGAAGCGGGAATTAGCGAAACATGTTCTAGGACATCACCGGTATCAGCTCCCTGTGGGTCAGGGCGGCTTCAACATTGGTACGCTTCGGGAGCTTGGACTGAACAACGCGACGTGGCAGCCGTCCCTAATTGCCGACGCGATACCTTCCGCTGACTTCATGTATGTTTACGACTGCGGCTCGGATCCGATAGCGGGTGTGGTCCAGTCCGTGCGGTCTATCGTGGCTCGGCGCCCATCTCGCCGACTCGATATGCTTTTCGTGTCGCACTTCGACCGGGATCATATCTGTGGCGTTCCTCACCTTTTGCACGAAAGAAGAGGGCTCCGGGTCGATACGATCGTGATGCCCTATCTGGATGATATCAATCGAATGATCGCGTTTGGAAGAAGTGCGGCGATCAGCGGCGAACGCAGTTCAGAACGCTTCTACGAAGATGTTATCGTCGATCCAGTTGGTACCATGTCTCGATTCGCCCCGCGGCAGATCGTAATGGTAATGCCGGATGAGGAGGACGAAGGTGGTTTGGGCTTTTTCGAACTACCGCCCGCAGAGCCTCCTCGTTCCGGACCCGACGGTATGCCGTGGATGGGCAAGGATCCGACGGGCTGGGGCAGTGCGCCGCCTGTGGCACGCCGGACGCTGCAGGGGGCGACCGTCGTGCAGCGGATCGAATTCGACGTTGCCGGGGGCGCCGAAGGTGGATGGCTCTTGAAGCCATATGTAAAGCAGGCATCTCGGCCGGATCGGGAGGCGTTCTGTGCCGCGGTGGAGGTAGTCCTGCGATGGCCGAGGGGTAGCTTCCGCGACAAGGTCAAAATCGAGAAGGAACGTCGAGGGTTGGTGACGAAGCACCGCACCGCCGTTTCCCGGGCTTATGCTTGGGCGTTCGGTGACAAGAACGAAACGTCCATGTCGTTGTACTCAGGGCCGGCCGAGCCGCAGAAAGCCGGCGCCGTGTTGCGCAATTCACGGGCGTTCGCTAGTGCGCGCGTAGGTTGGATGGGCACGGGCGATGCGGGCTTCAGGAATCCGCAGACAGTACAGCGGTTCCAACATCACTATCGCAATGAGATAAATTGGGTTACCACCTTCATGCTGCCCCATCACGGGTCCGCGCACAACTTTGACCCAACACTTTTCGTGGTCGATGCGGAGCTCTGGGTGGCAGCTGCCCAACCGATCCACTCGCATTGGAAGCATCCGGCGCCGGAGTGCGCCGCGCCCGCGCGTCGACATCACCATAGTCAAGGCGATCGGTCGGATTGTTGCCTCCCTCGAGAATCGCCTCGACGATTTCTAGGGCGAGTAGGGTCAGGCGCAGGACCCGGCACAGATAGGATTGGTGATCTTTTCGGCCTCGGCCAACTCGGCCACTGAAGCGAATCGGCCGCTCACCATGAGTCGCTTCCAGCGGTGGGCCCGGGCGTACAGCGGGCCGATCAGAGAGCGTGTTCGGCATGTGACGCTGGCCGCCGCGCCCTCATAGGCGATCACCGTCGGCGGGACGGTAAATACCCGCAGCTGTGATGAAAAATGCATCATTTTGTTGCGAAGTGATGACGCAACGAATAGTCTCAGGAAAATTCACGGCTGGAGGATGCGATGTCCGATCGCCCCCGCAAGTCTACGCGACTGACGGTCAGTCTCGAAGAGCAGGACTATGACGCCTTGGCTGACCTCGCGGTCGCGAGAGACGTGTCGCTTTCGTGGCTGATCCGCCAGGCGGTCAGGCAATTTATCGAGCGAGCTCAATCGGTCGACAGTAAGGGGGAAGACACTCTGCATGCTCGCGCTTCGAACAAGGACTGATATGGCGAGCAGCGGCGGGTCGCTCACCCGAGCCGAATCGAGGGCGACACTTTGGTGCGGCGCGCGGGCTGAAGACGCCAAGCTTTCCTGGTTCGGCATAAAGCTGTCCGGAGGAGGAGCGCATCAGTCCAAGACCATGATGTTCGCTGAGCTTGAAGCCCTGATGGGAACCGGCGCGTCGATACCGGAGGAATTCCGGTCAGCCGCCATCGAAGAGAACGCCATCGGCAAGGCTACGAGCAACACTCGGCGACTGACTTACAGGCACATGGCGTCGCTCTATGGGCTCGGCGATCAGCCGCCTTTGTCGAAGGCGCTCATGAGAATCTGGAAAAGCGACATTCAGGGCCGCCGATTGCAGGCATTACTCGTTGCCTTGGCGCGTGACCCATTGCTGCGGGAGTCAGCCCCTGTTGTTATGGCCGGTTCCGTGGGGCAAAGCCTGCAACGGCCATTGTTTGAAGAGGCGATCGTCGCGGCGTATCCCGAACGCTTCAGCGAAAAGATGCTGCGATCTCTTGCTCAGAACTGTGCTTCATCATGGACGCAGAGCGGGCATCTTAAGGGAGCGGTCAAGAAAATTAGGCAGCGAGTGACGCCGACTCCGCCGACCGTCGCCTTCGCGGCACTCATTGCAACGGCTTCGGGGTTTGGTGGACCGTCTATCCTTAGCTCCGGCTGGATGAAGGTGCTGGACCTCGCGCCCGAACAAGCTCTCGACGCATTGCGGCGAGCTGAAGCTATCGGGCTAGCTCGCGTCCGGTCAGCGGGCGATGTGACCGAAATATCCGTCCGTCAGCCTATGGCGGCCGCTCTGGGGGTGCCCGAACTTGAACACGTTTGACGACATCCTCACCGCATACAGCAAGCAAGTCCGGCTTCCCTGGGCAGAAGATGCGCCTCCGGCGGGCCGTGTCTGGATCGTCTGGTACGACAAGTCGCTCCAACGGCGTTTCACAGGCCGTCTTGCGGAGTTCGAGCATGCGACGCTCAAGGCCGGGCACGGTTGGCGACAAGTGTCCCTCTCCAGGTGGTTCGGCTCCTGGATCGGGCAGCACGAGTTTTTCGATGCGTTGGTCGAGCAACCGGCTGAACTGCGAGGGCTCCTGCCCGAAATTGAGGACAGTCTCGTCAACGAGATTAAGGATGCCCTGCGCTCCTGCACCGCGAACGACATCCTGGCAGTGGACGGCTGTGGTGCGCTGTTCGGTGTCGCGCGGGTCTCGACCTTGATCAGTCGCGTTGCGGATTCCATCCCTGGGCGACTCCTCGTCGGATTTCCCGGAAAGCATTCCGCTGGCGTGTACCGTCTGCTCGACGCGCGGGACGGTTGGAACTACCACGCCATCCCGATTCCTACTGACAACGCATTGTGAGGGGCGGCGCCATGCTCAACCGCGAAACTTTCCACACCGATCCGGCCGAGTACAGACTGGCCAATCAAGGCGTTGCCAAGATTTCATTTCCCCCAAATTCGGAAGCTCTAGAAACGCTGCGGGGAGAGCTCACCACCTTCGTTTGTGATGGCGCCTATGCCAATGGGCTTGCGCGCATCCTTGAGGCATTTCTTGGCTCCGTTGGCCGAGGCGGCAGCGCTCCAGCCGTCTGGATTTCCGGCTTCTACGGTTCCGGCAAGTCCCACCTTGCGAGCATGCTCGCAGCTTTGTGGACCAATCTTGAGTTTTCCGACGGCGCGACGGCGGAAGGGCTGATACATCATTTGCCGCCGGAAGTGGCCGCGCCGCTAAAAGAGTTGCGCATCGCGGCGAAGCGAGCGGGCGGCGTTGTGGCGGCCGGCGATACGCTTGGAACAGGCCCCTCCGATCCGGCCGAAGCCACCCTTGGGATCGTGCTGCGGGCAGTCGGATTGCCAAGCGATCTCCGCGCGGGTCAGGTCGCGTTCTGGCTGGCCGATCTCGGCATATTGGACAGTGTTCGTGAAGTGCTAGGCAGCACCTTCGACACCGACATCCGCAACTTCATTCTGTCGCCCCGCTTCGGCACCGCAGTGCTGAAAGCCAAGCCAGACCTGGCGGGCTCGCCCAAGGACCTCAGTGGGCTGCTCCGTTCACAGTTCCCCGAGCCGCCTGCGGTGACCGTCGATCTCCTCGAAACGATGGTTCGTCGAGCGCTCATGCTGGGTCGAACCGAGTTGCCATTGACCCTGATCGTGCTCGACGAAGTGCAGCAGTTCATCCGGCAAGACCCCGGGCTGACGCTGAAGATACAGACGATCGCCGAACGGCTTGCGGGACGGTTCGACGGTCGCGTGCTGTTGGTCGCGACCGGTCAGCAGGCGTTAAGCGACGTGCAGGACCTGCAAAAGCTCCTCGACCGGTTCCCCGTGCAGATCGCGCTCGGAGAAGCGGATGTCGATGCAGTTATTCGCAAGACCGTCCTGCGAAAGAAGACGGGTGCCGAAAAGCCGATTCGCGCCATGTTGAGCACGAACGCGGGCGAGATCAGTCGGCACCTGCATGGAAGCCGTCTGGCGCATACGGTGCAGGATGACGACGAAGCTGTGCTCGACTGGCCGCTGCTTCCATCCCGTCGCCGTGTCTGGGAGCGCATCCTGCGCGAACTCGACCGCACAGGACTTGGCGGCACTCTGCGTGGACAACTGCGCACCACGCTGGATGCGGCGCGCACCTATGGCGACAAGCCGCTGGGTCACGCGGTGCCGGTCGATTTCCTCTATGGGCGGTTCTCCACCGAGGCATACAACGCCGGGCTTCTGCCGGGCGAGACGCGGAACCGGATTGAAGCCCTGCGCGGCGGACCGGGAAAGGATCTGCTAAAGGCGCGCATTCTCATGCTGGTCTACATGCTCGGCCGCATTGCGCCGGAGGCAGACCATCACGGCGTCCGTGCAAAGGCAGAGACCATTGCCGACCTCCTGATCGTCGATCTTGCCGGCGAGGATGAGCTGCGCCGCAAGGTGCCCGAGTTGTTGCAGGAGCTTCAGGGCGACGGGGCGGTGATCGAGGTCGGCGGTGAATGGCGCTTGCAGACGAAAGAGAGCGCGGAATGGGAATCCGCGTATCGCAGCGAAGAGAAGGCCATCCTGGCCGATCAGTCGGGGCTCACCCGGTCAAGACGTGAGCTGCTCGACGAGGCGATCGAGACCGCCTTGGCGGGCGCCACCAGCGTGACGCACGGCTCCAGCCGTCAGCAACGACGCATCCACCGGCTGCGTCCCGATGACAAGGCTCCGGCGGACGGCATCCCATTGCGCCTGAGAAGTGGGTGGAACGAAGACTTGGCAGCGGTGGAGAAGGACATCGCTGCGGCATCGACATCGGACCCTTCCGTCCACCTGCTTATCCCGCGCCATGCGACGCGCGACAACGAATTGACGACCGCGCTCACGACCTGGCGCGCCGCTGAGCACGTCCTGCAAGTTCGTGGAGTGCCGCAAACCGACGCCGGGCGCGAGGCCCAGTCCGCCATGCAGTCCCGCGCCAACAAGGCGCAGGCCGTGGCCAAGGAGATCGTCCGGGAGGCCGTGGCGCAGGCCCGTGTCTACCAGGCTGGCGGCAAATTGATTGCCGGTGCGCCAGGCGAGGCGGTGAAGGAAGGGGCGACGAACGCACTTGCTCGCCTTTACCCGCAGTTCGCCGGTGGCGACCACCCGGGTTGGGACAAGGTGCGCGACCGGGCGATGCGCAAGGACCCGGATGCCATGAAGGCGGTGGACCATGCCGGTGCGCCCGAGAACCACGCGGTGTGCAAGGTGCTGCTCGCCGAGCTCGGCCCGGGCCGGAAAGGTTCGGACCTGCGCTCGAAGTTCACCAGTCCGCCCTATGGCTGGTCGCAGGACACCGTCGACGGAGCGCTTATCGTGCTCGCCAATGCCGGGTTGGTCCGCGTCACGGGCGACGATGGGAAGCCCGCTTCGCTTCCCGATCTCCCCCGCCAGAAGCTCGGCACCTGCACCTTCCGCGGCGAGACGACGATTATCACCATCGCACAGCGCATGCCGGTGCGTGGCCTGCTGACCGACGCGGGCATCGCCTTCGAGAACAACCAGGAACATCTAGTTCTGACAGCGCTTCTCGAACGCCTCGAAACGGCCGCACGGCAGTCCGGTGGCGAACCGCCGGCGCCGGAGGCGGAAACGGTGCCCAACATCGCTTCCTACAAGAGCCTTTCAGGCAATGACCTGCTTGCCGCGCTGGCGGCCGACGCGGCGACATTGCGCGACAAGCTGAAGGCATGGAAGGCCGCCGCGCAGAAGATCGGCGACCGGCTGCCCAACTGGCGGCTGTCGGAACGCCTGGTCGCCCTGGGCGCCACGGAACAACAGGGCGATCTCGACGACCTGCGTGACGGACGGCGATTGCTAGCCGACCCCGATCCGGTGCCGCCGTTGATCTCTGCGGCGGCGGAGACATTGCGGGCGAAGCTGAACGCCGCCCATGCGGCCTGGGAGGCGGCGTGGCAGAAGGGCGAGCAGCGGCTCGCTGACGATCCGACCTGGGCGAAGCTGTCCCCGGAACAGAAGCACAGTATCCGTCAGGAATGCGGGCTGCTTATGGTGGACAAGCCAGCGGTGGACACGCCGCAGGCGATTGCCGAGGCGCTGTCACAGCGCGGCCTGTCGGAATGGGAGAATATGGTCAAGGCGCTGCCGGCGCGCATCGAGGATGCGCTGGCCGCCGCCGCCGCCTTGCTGGAGCCCAAGGCACGCGCCGTGAACCTGCCGGGCGCGCTTCTGAAGAGCGAGGCGGAGCTGGATGACTGGCTCGCCAAGGTCCGCGAGCGGATCGCCAAGGCGCTGGGCGACGGACCCGTGATTCCGAAGGTGTGACGCATGACGAACCGCTACCTCCCCACCGCTCTGCGCCGTACCCTCGAGAGGACGATCAAGGATGCGCGCATCATCGCCGAGGAAGGCGCGGGCGATGCAATCCAGCGCCTCGGCGTAGCGGCCGGCAAGGCGCCCACTTACCTGAACGACGCAGAGAAAGAATTGCGCCGCCGGCTGCGCGCCCATGCCCGTGCGTTGGGGGACGCATTCAACAAGTCGGACGAGACGCAGGAAACGAAGCGACTGGTCGAAGCGGCGGCCTACGCGCATTGGCACCGCATGCTCTTCGCGCGCTTCTTGGCGGAGCGCGGGCTGCTGCGAAATCCTGAGTATGACGTGCCGGTCTCTCTGGAGGACTGCCGGGAGCTCGCAGGGACGGAGGGCCTAACCGATCCGTGGGTGATCGCCGAGCGCTATGCGGCCTCGATGCTTCCCGCGGTTTTCCGCATCGACGATCCGGTCCTGGCGATCGAACTCGACCCGGTGCATACGCAGAAATTACACCGCCTGGTCACAGGGCTCGATGTAGAGGTTTTCCAGGCCGAGGACAGTCTTGGCTGGACCTATCAGTTCTGGCGCTCGGCCGAGAAGGACGCGGTCAATGCCTCGGGCGTGAAGATCGGGGCGGATGAATTGCCTGCGGTCACGCAGCTGTTCACCGAGCCCTACATGGTGCGTTTCCTGCTGCACAACACATTGGGTGCCTGGTGGGCGGGACAGGTGCTGGCTACCAATCCGGCACTTGCGCAAACCGCCGCGAACGAGGACGCATTGCGCGCGGCCTGTTCGCTGCCCAGCTACAGCTTTGACATGCTGCGTTTCGTCCGTGAGGGCGAGGACAGTCCTTGGCGACCCGCAGCTGGTACGTTCGCGGGATGGCCGAGGAAAGCGAAGGCGATCACCTTCCTCGACCCCTGCTGTGGGTCCGGACACTTCCTGACCGAGGCGCTGGCTATCCTGGTGGCGCTCCGCTTGGCAGAGGAAAATCTGTCCGCCGCCGATGCGGTCGCGGCGGTACTGCGCGACAATCTCCATGGATTGGAGATCGACGGGCGATGTGTGCAGTTGGCTGCTTTCGCAGTGGCGCTCACCGCTTGGCGCCTCGGCGGCTGGCAAGCCCTGCCGTTACCACACATCGCCTGGGTGGGCGCTCCACCGCCGCTTCCGAAGCAGGAGTTTACAAACCTCGCCGATGGCGATGCGGAGTTGGAGTATGCGCTTGCGGCCCTCCATGACCTATTCTCCCGCGCGCCCCTACTAGGAAGCCTAATCGAGCCGACTGGAGGCGACCTGTTTGAATCAGAGCGACTAAAGGAAGTTGAACGACTTTTGGCGCCACTACTTGAGCGTTCACGCAAAGCCGAGCCAGAACATATAGAGGGCGCGATTGCAGCTCGAGGGATGTCAGATGCCGCTTCGCTTCTTCATAAGAAATACACACTGCAAGCAACCAATGTCCCCTATCTCGGAAAGACAAAACAGAAACCGCAATTGTCGTCCTACATTTCTGGACGCTTTCCCGAAGGAAAGTCCGATCTAGCCACAGCGATGCTCCAACGAATGTTCCTCCTTGCCCAAGAGGGTGGAACAGCCTCCACAGTGTCACCGCAAAACTGGCTTTTCCTAGGAAGCTACGAGAAGTTGCGCAGGGAAATTTTCCACAAGATGGAAATTTCAATAGTGTGCGATCTCGGCCCAGCGGCTTTCAATGAGATGAACTGGTGGGTTGCTAGAACTGCACTTTTTGCGGCAACGATGACCAAAGCTGATACGAGTCACAGATACTTAGCACTGAACGCTGATACCGGGCGAGATCTGGTTGCCAAACCCGCGCTCATGAAGACAAGAAAACCTCTTCTGTTGCCTCAAATGAAGCAGGCGAAGGGCCCAGACGCCAGAATAACCGTTAACCCACCCTTCACTGGTGAACTACTTTCGAAGTACGCATCAAGTTTTCAAGGCGTATCGCCAGCGGATGCTCCGAGGTTCAGCCGTTTCTTTTGGGAATTGTTCGCGGATTTCGGGGATTTTCATTTCTGGCAGAGCACAATAGATCAGACTATTGAATTTGGTGGACGCGAATTAGTTATAAATATGGGCCGCGCCCTCGATGAGGCTGTTGACGACGGTCAGGCTTTCATCCGCGGTACGGATGCGTGGGGTAAGGCCGGTGTCGTAGTTAGGCAGATGCGACATCTGCCAGTAACGCTTTACAGCGGTCATGTATTTGACACAAATGCGGCTGTTATTGTTGCGCACCGTGAAGAAAATACTGCCGCTATATGGGAGTACTGCCGCTCCCCAGAATTTCACGACAACGTCAGGCGGATAGATCAGAAAGTGAACGTCACGAACGCCACACTTGTGAAGGTTCCATTCGATCTGGAGCGATGGACACAGCTCGCAAAATCCAAGTATCCACGTGGCCTACCCGAACCGAACTCCATAGATCCAACACAATGGCCATTTCACGGGCATCCAGCAGAGACGCGGGGGGGCACGGATCTGCATGTAGCATTGGCACGACTTTCTGGCTACCGCTGGCCTGCTGAGACTGACTCGAAAATGCGGTTGTCCGATGAAGCGCGCGCAATGGTTGCCAGAGCCAGTTCGCTTCCAAGCGGTGACGATGATGGTCTCCTCGGCGTACCGCCTGTCGCTGGCGAGAAACCACTTGCTGACCGACTTCGCTCGCACCTCGCCGCCGCGTTCGGCGACGATTGGTCCGATGCCCTCGAACGTCGGCTGGTCGCTGAGGCCGACGAGTTGCTCGACAAAAAGGTTGCGCGAGATGGCTCGCTCGAGGCCTGGGTGCGCGATCGCGCCTTCCGCCAGCACTGCGCGCTGTTCGGTCAACGCCCCTTCCTGTGGCACATCTCGGACGGGCTGAAGGACGGCTTCTCTGTATTCGTCCACTACCACCGCTTCAACCAGGCTAACCTCCGCAAGCTCACCTTTACTCTGCTCGGCGACTGGCTCGCCCGCGCCAAGGCGGAGAACAACACGCTCCGCTACGAGAAGGGCCGCGAGCTTCAGCAGAAGCTCGAGAAGATCCTCGAGGGTGAGAAGCCCTATGACATCTTCGTCCGCTGGAAGTCGCTCGCCCAGCAGCCGCTAGGATGGAACCCCGATCTAGACGATGGCGTGCGCCAGAATATCCGGCCCTTCATCAAGGGGGGCGTCCTTACCCACGACCTGTCGAAGATCCTGAAGGACAAGGACCGCGGCAAGGATGTGCCGTCGGCGCCCTGGTACGACGTTTTTATTGGCGAGCGCCGCAACGACCATCACACCACCCTGGCCGAGAAGCGCGCCGCGCGTGAGGCCGCCGCGAAACGGGTAGAGGCGGCGAAGTGACAACACCTCTCGATGCCCTCGTCAGCGCCCTACACGACGCTGCGAGCTACAACGCGGCGGCCGAGGCGCCGCCGGAAGCGGTGGTGTGGTGCGACGCCAATCTGGAGTTTGAACCCCTTCTGCCGGCGCTGCGCGAGCGTCTTCCGGAGCTGCTGACCTACGGCGATTTCGACGCGGAGACCCGCACGGGACCGTCGGTTTGGCTGCGTGCAGCGGTCGCCGGATCCGTTCCCACCGTCGACATGCCTGAGGGGAGCACGCCAATCCTCTATCTGCCCGGCGTCGCCCGCGAGACGCTGAAGGGTGCGGATGACTGTCCGGCGCTCCTTCAGCCGCTGGTCTGGTTCACGGTGGCAGGCACCGCGTTCGGGCACGTCAACGGCAAAGACTGGACTTTGCGCGGCTTCCTCACCTCAGAACGCGGGCTGCTGAAACTCAGTATCGCCGACGACAATGCGACCCGCACAGCGCTTTCCCACGCGGCACTGCGCTTCTGCACGCGCCCCGTCGAAGAGCTGCGCGGCCAACGCTGGAACGCGGACCAACTCAATGCGCTGCTCGCCCCCGACCTCGCCGCCGACATGCTCGACTGGATCGACGGCGCCTTCACCGAGCTGGGCGACCCCGCGCGGTTCGCCGCGTTCGCCAATATTGCTGAAAAGCAGTTAAAGTTCGATCCGCGCAAGCTGTCCCCGCAGGATGCTACGCGGCGCTTGGCCAGGCGCGAAGGGCGCTGGGCGGAGGTCTGGGCACGTTTCGCCGCTTCCACTGGTTTCGAGAAGGTGGTCACTTTTCTCAGCCTCGAAGAGCCGGGAACGCTGTTCGAGCACCAGGACTCCTATCCTCGTTTGAATGCTCGGGACGAAAAGGACCTGCGTCAGCAGCTTCTGGGGCTGGCCGAACGCTCATTAGAGGCTGCCAAGGCCAGAATTGGCGAGTTGGAAGCGAAGCACGCTTGGCGGCGAGAGACAGTCTGGGCGCGGCGCGGCGAAGCACCCCTGGCGCAGGCCCTCGCGTTCATCGCGAAAATCGCCGCCGCCGAGCCGCTGCCGAGCCATGACGGCAAGGCGCTGGGCGAAGCTTATGTCGCGGCAGGCGCCAATGTGGATTGGGCCGCGATGCGCGCGCTTGCAGTCGCGCCGCGCGAGCTCGACCGTGAGGCCGTGGCCGCAGCACTGCGTGCGGTCTATCTGCCCTGGATGGATCAGGGGGCACTCGCGCTCCAGGAGCTGATCCGGGTTGGCAAGGTGAAGCTCGCTGCTCCGCCCGAGGCTGGTCCCGGCGCCACCACGATCCTGTTCGTGGACGGCTTGCGCATGGACCTTGCCCGTGAGCTCGTCCGCCGCTTGGAGGATGAGGGCGTGAAGGTCTCGCTGGGCTGGATGTGGTCGGGATTCCCCACTGTCACGGCGACGTGCAAGCCGATGGTGTCGCCGGTCGCGTCCCTGCTGAGCGGCCCGGCGACCACCTCCGACGTTCTGCCATTGTCCTCGGAGGGCAAGCCGGCGACGAAACCCGTTCTGTTCAAGTTGATGGAAGCGCAGGGTTGGGAAACGGACAGCGCCCTTCTTCCTGACGCGAAGCTCTGGGCGGAGTCCGGGCGGTTCGATGAAGAAGGGCATGCTCTGGGCGCACGGCTTGCCGAGCGGCTTTCGGCAGGCATCCGCGATGCGGTCGACCGTATCCTTCAGTTGGTGCGCTCGGGACGGAGCCTTCACATCGTTACCGACCATGGCTGGCTGCTGATGCCCGGCGGGCTGCCCCACGCGGCGCTCGATGTCGGCCTGGTAGAGCCCAACGGCAAGCGGACGCGTTGCGCCATGGTGAAAGCGAAGGCCGAAACGTCCTATCTCCAGGTTCCGTGGAGTTGGAACCCCGAGGTCTCGGTGGCGACGGCGACGGGAGCGCGGTCGTTTTATGCAGGCTACGAGTATGCACATGGCGGCGTCAGCCCGCAGGAATGCATCCTGCCCGTCCTGAAGGTGGCGAGCGATGGCGCACAGCGCGCCGTCACCATTGGACAAACCAGGTGGGAGGGGCTGCGTCTGCGCGTCGAAGTGACCGGCGGCGCCGACCTCCGCGTCGATCTGCGCCTCGGTTCGGAGACCAGCGGACCGAGCCTGATCAAGGGCGGCAGGGTTCTCGACGAGCATGGCCGCACGTCGTTCCTCGTCAGCGACGAACACGAGCGTGAAGCCGCCTGCCTTGTCGTACTGGATGACGATGGTCGGGTATTGGCCCACCGCACGCTGACGGTCGGGGAGGACTGACGTGATCGAGCTCGACGACCTGGACCGCAAGGCGGCGGAAGCGTTCCCCGGACACATCGTGCGAAAGGATCTGGTTCGCCGTTTTCGCGGTCAGTTCCCCGTTCCGACCTATGTGGTCGAGTTCATGCTCGGCCGCTACTGCGCCAGCACCGTGCCCGAGGAGATCGAAGAAGGTCTCCAGATGGTGCAGTCGCAACTCTCCGACCGGACGGTGCGCGCGGGTGAAGAGGAACTGTTCAAGTCGAAGGCGCGCGACCGCGGCTCCGTTCGCATCATCGACATCATCACGGCCCGCCTCGACGCCAAGACCGACAGCTACCTGGCGACCCTGCCGAGCCTCCGCCTCAACGACGTGCGCATCTCGGACAAGATTGTCCTGGACCACGAACGCATGCTGACGGGCGGCTTCTATGCCGAGATCGAACTCGGCTACGACGCCAGCATCGCACAGGAGAAGGGCGGCAGGCCGTTCGAGGTCCTGAGCCTCCGTGAAATCCAGCTATCGACGCGCGACATACTGGACAAGATTGCCGCCGGCCGTGCTCAACTGACCACGCGCGAGTGGAAAGACCTTCTCCTGCGCAGTATCGGCCTGGAGCCTGCCTCTCTGAGCGCCCGCGCCCAGGACACGACGCTCCTGCGCATGATCCCCTTCGTGGAGCGAAACTACAACCTAATCGAGCTCGGTCCCCGCGGAACGGGCAAGAGCCACCTATTCCAGCAGGTCTCGCCCTACGCGCACCTCGTTTCCGGCGGCAAGGCGACGGTGGCGCGCATGTTCGTCAACATGGCGAACGGCCAGCGCGGCCTTGTCTGCCAGTACGATGTGGTCTGCTTCGATGAGGTCTCGGGCATTTCCTTCGACCAAAAGGACGGCGTCAACATCATGAAGGGCTACATGGAGTCGGGAGAGTTTTCGCGCGGCCGGGAGAGCATCCGTGCGGAAGGCAGTATCGTCATGGTCGGCAATTTCGATGTGGACGTGCAGCACCAGCAACGGGTGGGACACCTGTTCGGGCCGATGCCGCCCGAAATGCGGAACGACACCGCCTTCATGGACCGTATCCACTGTTACCTGCCAGGCTGGGACGTTCCCAAAGTGAGCAAGGAGCTGTTCACAGACCGCTTCGGCCTCGTAAGCGACGTTCTTGCGGAGTGTTTCTCGCGCCTTCGCTCACAAAGCCGCGTCAATGTGCTCCAGGGAAGGGTGCATTTCGGCGGCGCTCTTTCCGGCCGTGATCAGAACGCAGTCAACAAGACCGTCTCCGGTCTGTTGAAGCTTCTTTATCCCGATCCGACCGTTCCTGTGCCGGACGACGACCTAGAATGGGCGGTGCGCCTCGCCCTCGAAGTGCGCCGTCGCGTGAAGGAGCAGCAGAAGCGCATCGGCTCGGCCGAGTTTCGCAACACACAGTTCAGCTACGTGTTGGGCTTGGATGGTGTCGAAAAGTTCGTCTCGACCCCGGAGTTGCAGAGCGAGGACAGCATCGGCTCCGACCCTCTGCCGTCCGGCCAGGTCTGGGCGATCAGCCCTGGTGGCCAGGACGAAAGCACGGGATTGTTCCGTATCGAAGTGACGGAAAGCCCCGGCGGCGGCGTCCGCATCCTGAACCAGTCACCTCCTGGCCCCTTCCGGGAAAGCGCGCGCATCGCGGAACAGAACCTTTACGCAAGATCACGTGAGCTGGTCGGTGAGCGCAATCCGCGCGAGCACGAATTTGCTCTTCAGCTTCGATCTTTCGATGCCGCGAAGAGCGGCGAACAGCTTGGCGTCGGTGTCCTTGTCGCGCTTTGTTCGGCCCTCCTCGGAAAGCCGTTGAAGGGCGGCCTCGTCATCGCTGGAGGCATTACCTTGGGCGGCACCATCGAACCGATCCACAACCCGATCGACGTTGTCGAGTTGGCAATGGAAAAGGGCGCGACTGCCGTGCTCGTCCCGGTGTCCAGCCGCAGGGCCTTGATCGATCTTTCGGACGATGTGGCGACGAAGGTGCAAGTTCTGTTCTATGCCGATGCGCCTGATGCGCTTCGCAAGGCACTGCACGATTAGGTGCTTTGGATGAAATCCCGTTCGATCAACATCTTCTTGCCGGATGGAGACCCAAACGGGATCCGAGTCGCGCAGATCTCCATGTCCACAATCCAGGCGATTGCATTCCGTCGCAACCAGCTCAGGCGAGTGCGTGGAGCATTCCCGGAAATCGAGCAGCCAGGCGTGTACGTCCTGATTGGTGCCGATGAGAACGAGCCGGACCGGCAGTTCGCATACATCGGGGAGTCTGAAGGTATTGGCGCGAGGCTGTCATACCATAACTCGAACGAGGCGGCCGGGACGCGAAGGGGTTCTGGACCGACACCGTCGTCCTGATTAGCAAGGATGAGAACCTGACAAAGAGTCACGCGCGGTATGTGGAATCCTGCCTGATCCGAAGCGTCGGAGGGAACCCCCGGTGGACGATTCCGAATACCAAGCGGCCGTCCGACGATGCCGGCAAGCTGCCGCTGCCTGATCGGGCAGCCATGGATGAATTCGTAGATCAGACGAAGACGCTGGTCGGCGCCCTTGGTTGGGATCTGTTCCGGGAGATGCGGGGGCGAGCAGCCGACGCGAGATCGGCCGAGCGCGATCTCTCGCAGTCCCCGCGTATTGAGACTCCGCGGTTCTACTTTCGTGGAGAGGGCTTCGCAGCCGAGATGGAGGTCTGACATCCGGCGACTTTGTGGTTAGGTCCGGGTCGAAGGCACGGGTACGGACAACGACTACGATCCCAAGGGGCACAACTGCACTGCGGAAGACGCTGCTCGACAAGGGGTGCTGCGCCAGGAGGGCGAATTCCTCGTCTTCACCAGCGACTACAGCTTTTGATCGGCCTCGGCCGCAGCTGCAGCCGTAATCGGAGCGAGCGCAAATGGACGGATCCTGTGGAAGTTGTCCGATGGTCGGACGTACGCCGACTGGGAGGCGAGCCAGGATCAGCCGCCAGCCGTCGTAGACGGAGCAGGAGGCGCAAGCGAAGAGTGAGCGCGCCAATCCTCGATCTTGGGTTTCGTGGCCGAGCGCCTTCGGAAGGGAATATCAACTGCCACGACAAGGCGGACGTGTTTTGATCTGCGTTTTCAATGATAGAATTCCGTACTGTCACCGGTCAGTCCAGAGGTCGAGAGAACAAGGGCAGAGAGAACGCTCGGGAGCCGAGTGTGCTGCGACGTCGCAGTCCAGAGGTTCGCGCCCGAACCGCGCGGTTCCTTGGCGTTTCAGCCGCGCGGCCGCACGCGGAGAATGTTCGAATGGCTAGAAATGGCGGACCGCGTGGGATTCGAACATCCACGACAAAGAAAGTGGCTGGCGGCGACTACGCTAAGCAATGTCGGCTTTTGATAACTCACAAGCGTCAGTAGTATGACCGAAATGCGGGCGCAAAGCTGTCATGCACGCCTCCGCTTGCGAGGGCTGCTTCGGTGTTATTTCCGGCTCCTGGGAATGTCCGCTTGGGTTCCCGCCCGCTTCATGGGTTCGACATGCTGCTGCCAGCGCGCAAGCCGACGGCCATAGGTCGGCCGCATGCCGATTCCGTATGATTGCCTCTAGCATGTCGATGCTGCATTCGACACGCTTGTCTGTCTAATTTTAGAGTGGAGCTCTTCAACTTCGACGCCCAATGCGTTATATAGATTGTGCCCTAGACGGAGGGCGGCGCGCGGCATGGGTCGCGCAGTCGCGCCGTTGCAGGGCGGATTGTCGGACATGGGTTCGGCCCCGCTCGAAAAGGTCCATCGCTGACCATGGGGAAGGCGTGGTTTCGGATAAATCATCCGGAGTCCGCGCCTTATTTATTGTGCGACAGGCTCCGGAGCAGCACGGAGCCGGTCCATGCCAAAGCTTGAAATCATCAATCAGCCGATCGCGGCACTGAAGCCGCGCACCAACAATCCCCGCACGCATTCGAAGAAGCAGATCGAGCAGATCGCCGCCTCGATCAAGCGCTTCGGATTCACCAACCCCGTCCTTGTCGATCAGGAGAATAATGTGATCGCCGGCCATGGCCGGATCGAGGGCGCGAAGCTGCTCGGGATGACTGAAGTGCCGACGGTGTGTCTCGCCCATATGAGCGAGGCCGACATCCGTGCTTATGTTATCGCCGACAACCGTCTCGCGGAGAACGCGGGATGGGATCGGGAGCTCCTGGGCCTCGAGTTTCAGTACCTGTCCGAGCTCGATATTGATCTTGACCTGACCGTCACCGGCTTTGATCTGCCCGAGATCGACGTCCTGATCGGCGAACTGACGCTGGGCGGAGAGGCAGACGAAGATCCCGCAGATGCCGTTCCGGAGCTGGCAGACGGTCCGGCCGTCACCCGGCTGGGCGACGTGTGGCTGATGGGCCCGCATAGGCTCATCTGCGGCGACTCGACGCTTGGCGAGACATATGAGCGGCTGCTCGGGCGCGAGCATGCGCAGATGGTGTTCACGGATGCGCCTTATAATGTGCCGATCGGCGGCCATGTCTCCGGCCTCGGCAAGGTGCAGCACCGCGAGTTCGCGATGGCCTCCGGCGAAATGTCCCCGGACGAGTTCACCGCTTTCCTGACGACCGTCTTCCGCCACCTGGCGGCGCATTCCATCGACGGCGCGATCCATTTTCAGTGCATGGACTGGCGCCACATGACCGAAATGCTGGCGGCCGGCGCGGCCGCCTATGGAGAGCTCAAGAATCTCTGCGTCTGGTCGAAGACCAACGGCGGCATGGGCTCGCTGTACCGGTCCCAGCATGAGCTGGTCTTCGTCTTCAAGGCGGGCACGGCCGCGCACATCAACAATGTCGAGCTGGGAAAGCACGGGCGTTATCGCACCAATGTGTGGACCTATGCTGGTGTCAACAGCTTTGGCGCCGATCGCGATGACCTGGCCATGCATCCGACGGTGAAGCCGGTGGCGCTGGTTGCCGATGCGATCCTCGACTGCTCCCATCGCAGGGCAATCGTGCTCGACGCCTTTGCCGGCTCCGGCACGACGCTTGTCGCCGCCCACAGGACCGGCCGCCGCGGCTATGGCATCGAACTAGACCCCCTCTATTGCGATGTGAGCGTCCGGCGCATGCATGACGTGTGCGGCCTCGAAGCCGTCCTTGAGACGACGGGCCAGGCCTTTGCCGAGGTACAGAAGGAGAGACTGGCCGGGGCGGAACTGGAAGAGGCTGAGGCATGAGCGATTACAAGGTCGGCCGCGGCCGCCCGCCCAGGGAATCGCAGTTCAAGCCGGGCCAGTCCGGCAATCCCGGCGGGCGGCCGAAGAAGAATGGTACCGTGGATGTGCTATCGACTCTGGAAGAGCCGGTCCGGGTCGTCCAGAACGGCCGGGAATGCGTCATGTCTCCGAAGGAAGCCACGATGCGCACAATGGTGGCGAAGGCGGTTAAGAAGGGCGACCTCAACACCATCATCTATCTTATTGAGCAGTTTGAGAAGTACGGGCTTTTAGCGCAGCCCAAGGCAAGTTCCGTGTTGAGGCTGCCTAATTCCATGCCGTGGCGCATGGCCCTGGAAGTGGCCTCGCGTTTCGGTGCACCCTTGTGGACGAAGTCGCAGATTTTGGATGTTCGCAAGCATTATCTCGCCAGCCACACCGAAGAAGAGCGTCTCCTCGATGAAGCATTGGAGTATCTGGACCTATGAGCGGCGGTGACAGCAACGATGAGGGCGGAAGGCGAAAGCCGCCTCAGGGGCGGCGTTTCGGGCCGAGCAATCCCGGCCGGCGCACCGGGCGCAGGAAGGGTGCGCGCAATGTAAAGACGATCGTGGAGGAGATCGCGCGCGAAAAGCACACGGTGAAGCACGGTGACGAGATGCGGCGGCTCACCACCGTGGCTCTCGTTTTCGAAGCCCTCAAGCGGAAGGCGCTAGAAGGGGATGTGCGCGCTATCAGACTCCTCGACCGGCTGCGGGAGCGTTTCTGCAGGGAAGAAAGCGAAACCGGTCTACTGCTTGTGCCTGATGATATGGAACCCCAGGAATGGATCCGGCGGGCGGAGATCCGCAACAAGTTTGCGAAGAAGCCGGGCAGCTGAAGCCAAAAATGACTTCGGCGAAATTGATCGATCCAGATGGGGCCGGTCGGTGTTCAGCAATACCGTGCCGCGTTTGACGCCCACGGCGGATCATGCGGTCGCTGCCGCGTAGCTCGTTTGGATCGGACGAAAGCGCTTCCTCGAAGATTGTCGCCGCCGCTACCGCTGGTCTTTGATGGCGCCGATCCGCCGTCCGCGCATATCACGGATGACACGCTCGCCGAATTCGTTGCTGATGATGTACTGCTGCCGGCCGAAACGATCTCGCACGATCTGCTGGTCGTATACCGCGCCGGGCTCGACGCTCCCGACAGGTAGCCCGCTGCGGTCGTAGAGCCATTTATGGTTCCAGGCGCCAGGGCCGATGGTGCCGATGCGCTGACCGGTTCCCGCATCCTTCCGGACTGAGAAGCCGGTAGTGCCCGGTTCGATGTACTCGCGCGGGATGCCATCGGAGCCGATAATCATTTGCCGGCTTTGGGCGTCGATTTCGGAGGCGGTCAGCATAAGAAGGAGAGAGGCATAGGCGACGCTTCTCATAATGGGCTCCTTTGACCTTGTTGATTTCATAACGACGGGCGTTCCACCCGCGTGGAGGCATTCACGTCTGGACCCTATCGGAACCGCTTGTTCTCGATGCCCATCGCGTGGGCACCTCATCTTCGCCGGGTCATCAGCCAATCGAGCAGGCCGGCATCGAGCGCCTGGCGGGCGATATCGTCGGCTTTCCACAGGTGGAGGTTCGGCTGTTCGGAAGGGAGCGCAATCGCTCCCCTGCTGCTATGGCAGATGAAGAAAAAACGTTCACAGCTTCCATCGGCCGTGAAACGCTTCAGATAGTCAATCACTTGCGCTTGGGCGGCGCCGGTCTTCACCTGCACCCAGGCGGTTTCGCCGGTCGTCGGCTGCTCGTACAGAAGGTCGTAATCAACCTCACCATCGCCGACGGCAGATATGCGCCTCCAGCCGCCGCGCACCAGAATCAGGTCGACTAGGATCTCGAAATCACGCCAGTCGAGATCCCGGACCATTGCCGTCGCCAACTCCTGCAAGCGTCCCTGGAGGGCTGCAACTTCTTCACTGAGCGGATCGGGCTCACCCCGAATGCGGCGCAGCAGATAGTCCTCCCGATCCACCTTGCAGACCGTCATGCGATAGCCCGCGGTGCGCGTCAGCGCAGAGCTCAGCGAGCGCGTGGAGAGCGGCGTGCCGTCCAGAGCGGTGTTGCGCCATCTGCCAGTCAAGCGCCGCTGCCGCGCCGGCAACTCGTCGCCGCGGTTCCCCAGCCAGATCACCTCAGGCTCGGCAAAGGCCCACCAGAGATGGCCGTTCGCCATCGTGACCCACAAGCAATCTGCACCGAGTTCATAGAAGTCACGCAGCTCGCGGAGAGCTTGGCTGGCGCTGGAGTCCTTCCGGCCTTCGGCCAGAAGCGTTGCCCGCACGCTGTCCCAGTGCCCCGAGACGCAGCGAGCATGGTCCACGGTGCGGTAGCCGAACGGCACCGTGCCGGTCTCCAGTGCTTCGCCCGCCCAGGCGCCGCCGCGCCCGAACTTGATGTAGCGCACCTGCTTCGGATTGAACCCTGCCACCTTTACCCTCGCATGTAGACGATCCGTGACATGCATTTGCGCTTGCAAAGGGGAGCGAAGTCAACGGCGAATGTCACTGATCGTCTGTAGATCGATTGTCTACAGCGCGATCACGGTAGGGCGGTGGATGTCATTGATCGCCTTTCTCGGAATCTTCGCCGCCTGCGCCAGCAAAAGGGCTGGTCGCAGGAGGAGTTTGCATTCCATGCTGGAATTCATCGCACCTACGTCAGCGACCTGGAGCGAGGCGCGCGCAATCCCACTGTCACTGTCGTGGACAAGCTCGCCAAGGCGCTTGAGGTGAAGCTCGGCGAGTTGCTGGACTAATCAGGCGTATGAAGGTCGCAGGTTGAAATCCCGCCCGGCATCTACTCCCCACGTGCAATCGTATTGTGCGGGAGAGCCCTCCGCGATCTCCCGCCAAATTCACACTATGCGCCAGAAGCCGCCCTCGGAGACGATCTGACATGATCGCGTTTGGCCGTCAGCGGAGCAACGAGATCGGACCAACAATTTGTCGCGAGCATCGTCGTGACTTGCCTCAAAGTGACCTATCAGAGTCGAGGTATCGACGACCGCTCTGCGCCTCCATTCCGGACGTTAGCGTTGGAACGGGGAGTCTCCAAAAGCGGACCACGCGTTGGGGCTTTGGGGCTCACTGGGATCGCCACGCCTTGGCCTCCATGCCGCGCTGGACTGTGGAAATGTGTGATTTGGGGTGTGCGCTCCCGGCCGGCTATCGGTCATAGTCGCCCCTGTGAACGTTACGACCATACATGACCGCGCTCCCGGCATCCGCTCGCCCTGGATGGCCTTCGAATCCGTCGTCGCTGACCTCTTCGAGGCGGTCGGCTTTCGCGTCGCGCGTTCGCACATAATCGCGGTCGAGGGAAGGCACTACGAGATCGACCTGATCGCCACTGGCAGCGGCGGACAGGTACTGGTTGTCGAGATCAAGGCATACCGCAGCCGCACACCCCGTCTCGAGGACATCGACCGTGCCGCCCGTGTCGCTGCCAACGCGCGGCAGGAACTGGGTGCCTCCGACGCAATCCTCGTACTCAACCTGCGACGCGAAGCCTTGCCCGACCCCGACATGGCGCCTGCCGGCGTTTCCATCCTTTGCCTCGATGATCTGCTTGCCGCCGCAATACCGTATCCGGTGATCCTGAACCGTCTGGGCGCGGTCATCCGCGAGCTCAATTCGGGTCTGCCCGACAGGGAAGAAGCCGTCGATATCGAGGCTGCCCGCAAAGCGGCGCGCCTTCAGACCTTCAAGCAAGGCAAAGCTACCGGCTCGCGTCCGCCGCCGCCCCCTCCGGAAACCAAGGGCCACGAACTGGCCCAAGAGCTGCTCGAGATTACCCCGGGTCGGTCGCTTAAGCCCCAAAGTCTGAGTTCGGGGCGCAAACCGGCGGTCCCATGGCGCCTGTTCGAGACCGTCGCCGAGGAAAGCTTCCAGTATCTCTTCGGCACCGACCTGAGTAACTGGCAGAGCCAGAACCACGTCGCGGGCAAAGACAAGCGGTTCGACGCGCTCGCCAAGGTGACCGGCGACGACGTGTTTTCGCGCAGCCTGATCGAGGATTTCCGCACCCGATACCTGCTGTTCGAGTTCAAGAACTACGGCGTCAAGCTCAAGCCCGACGTTCTGCATATCACCGAGAAATATCTGTTTCCGAGCGCCATGCGTTCTACCGCGATCATCCTTTCGCCCTTGGGCTTCAATGCCGAAAGTCGCGAGACCGCGAGAGGGGCCATGCGCGACGCCGGCAAGCTGATGCTGGACGTCACCAGTTCGGTACTGGCGGAAATGCTAAGGGCCAAGGACGAGGGCAATGTCGCCAACACCAGGTTCGAGCCCATGCTGGACGCGTTCCTGCTCGATCTGGGACGATGAGTTGCACTATCAGGCGAACAGGCCCTCTTCGCGGCGGCCGCGCTGTGTGAAATGCCGTTCGAAGGCGCGACTGACGTTAGTATCTCCCATCGCGTCGCAGATCGCCAGCAAGTCTGGGCTCGTACGGACCTTGAGGCTATAGCGCCGACCGCCGGCTTCCGCTTGGGCCGCCTCCAAAAGGGCCGAGCACTCCGCCGAAAGCGGCGCCGTTGCCCAGAACTCGAACACGATCTCACGGTTGGCCCATTCCGGCCGGGCGTGGGTCGCCCCGAACAGGACCGGCACCTGCTTATGCAGCCAGTTGCGGAACTGGTCATCGGGGACCGTGCCCCAGGGCGCGCTGCTCTTGCACTCGATGAAGACAAGTTCGACATCGCCGCGTTCGACCGTCAGATCGGCCTCCGCCTTGGCCCCGATGACGGCCGGGTCGGAATAAATCCGGTTAAGTACCACCCTGTCGGTACGGAACTCGAAGCGGGCCAAACGGTCGGCCAGGAATTCGAACAGCGTGCCGCGGATCTGCAATGCGGCGCCCTTGATATCGCCGAACGCGCTCAAAAGCGCGTCGAGCCGGGCGACATCGATGCTGGAACCCGACATGAAACCGGCGAAAAAACGTGTCAGTTCGCCCAGAGCCTGCGCGAAATCCCGGCCGAACAGACTACCGGTGGTCGCAGCGATGATCCCCTCGCGCTTGAGCAGGTCACGCGCCGTCCCGCTCATGGATTCGGCGACGAACATCTTGAGGCACTTGACGTTGCGCAACTGGCCCACGGTCCGGCATTTTCGCACGAATGCCCGGACGCCATCGACCTCGACCCGAGCTAACAGGACGTCGGCCACTAGGTATGCGGGCCGCCCGCGCTCCTTGCGTGCGACCGCGGTGACGAGGCCATCGAGATAGCAGGGCGCGGTCAGATCCCAGACCATTGTGCCTACATCCGGCCCGCCGGCCGCCGAGCGGAGCTTCACCCTGTCGTAGCTGACCAGTCCGTTGTTGCGTGCCCAACTGGCCAGGGCGGAGAGCAGGACGGCCTCGGCGGCGAGCCGGGCCCTGGCTTGGACGGTCGGCCAGGCATCGTGACCGCGCGTGCGGGGCCGGACGATCGCCGGCCCGATGCCGTCCACGTCGCGGCGCTCGAGCAGATTGGCCTCGAGGAGCCTTTCGAGGACGCGCTGCGAGCTGACATGTTTCTTCTGTTGGACCGGGGCCCCGGAAACGATGTTGAAATGGGCTTCGGGCACGATGCCGTCGCGGGCGAGGACCGCGCCGAGCGAAGCCCCATAAATTGCGCCGGTTTTTTCGAAAGCGGCAATCAGGGCCGCCCAGAACCGGCGGGATCCGTAATCCTTGGCGAGGTAGCAGAACCGGGCGTTTCGGGGGAAGGGCAGGTAGGCAAGCTTCTTGACCGTCTCGGGCATACGCCGAACCCGCTGGCGCGCCGCGGCCGGCGAAAGACCGAGGGTGCCGTGCAGATGGGCGGTGATGTCGGTCGACAGACACGGGCCGGACGTGTCGAGAAAACGTTCGATTGCGTCACTCACGACCGGCATCCCGGGCTATGTCACACTGCGCTATTAATAGCATGCGTCGGCGCTCGTTTTTCGACTTACGCGTAATAGCATTGATTTTGTTGATGGAATCGCGCTGAAATGGACAGTCCCTGGGACGCTTGTCACAGTGGACGGTGTTACGCCCGGGAGTTTCGGTGTCGCGGCACCATAGCGCCGGACAGAAGTGCTCGTCCTCGGGGTCCCTTTTGTGCAGGATGAGGTCCTTTAGCTCCTTGAGCAGCTCGCTGGCGCCGGCGGCCGCGTAGAAGCTCTCCAGGATGATGTTCAGGTTCTCCAGAACCCGCCTGATGGCGTTCCACAGACCGAAGGCACCACGCATTCCGATGCTCGCTTGGTCTGACCCCTCCAGCAGACAAAAGCTTTTTGCGCTCATATCTTCCTCCTCCTTATTTGGTGGTTACATTCTGCCTCGCTTCCCGTTTGAGGCGAGACGTTCAATCCGCAATGATCCGCGCGCTGGATCGTCACCCGAAATGGGCAGAGATCACCGCCTGCAACTAAGGGCGGGCGTAAACTCCGTGAGCCGCGCCAGAGCGCAGCGCTGGCCGGCGAATTGAGCCCGCTTCCGACGTCGCGCTGTCGCATCGCGAAGGGGGAGGACGGACGCGCCACGTCCGGCTTGCTTGGTAAGCAATTTGCAACATGCCTGGGGATGCATTGCCCGGAGAATCAAGCCTGGAAAATACCCTATGCTAGTATAAGCTCGAATCTTTCAAAGAAGTGGGCAATGAAGGTAGTAAAGCTCGACATAGAGAATTTCCGCGGCATCCGGAACGGAAGCGTGCGCTTCAAAGATCACACGGTGCTGATCGGCCCGAACAATTCGGGCAAGACCACGATCATCGAAGCGCTAGCCCTCGCTCTCGGGCGCGACCGGCTCGTGAGAAATCTCACCGAGCACGATTTCTTCGGCTCCGCGCCGGAAGCGCCGCACCGGATCAAGATTATTGCTACAGTCTGCGGCTTTGCGGGTGACGACGCGTCGGCCTATCCGGACTGGTTTCGGGACGGCCGCGGCGTTCCTGTCTGGTTCGATCCCAGTAATGGTGCGGTAGCGCCGGAAAAGACCGCAGACAGGCAACTGCTTGCCTGCCGGATTGCGCTTTGCGCCAGATTTGACCGCGAGGCACTGGAAGTCGAAACGGCGCGCTATTTCTACGATGATGATGACGCTATCGATGTCTTCGCAGAAGAAGGCCATGTGACGGTCCCGGCGAAGCTCATTCGGGACATCGGCTTTTTCCTCATCCCAGCAAGCCGGTCATGGGACCGGATGCTGTCATTCGGCTCCGAACTCTTCCGCCGCGTTGTGCGCTCCGCGGGCGGCCTGCCTGCCGAGACGATCATCGCCGAGCGTGACCGCCTGCGTAATCCGGCACCCGGTCTGGAGGCTGATGAACGGCTTGAACCAATCGTCTCGGAAGTGAATGACGAGATCACGCGCCTGTTCGGCCGCGCTACACCGCTCAGGCTCAGGCTTACTTCAACCGACAGTGAAGGTGTTCTCGAAGGGCTGGTTCCGCATTTCGACACGGGCCAGGGGGGCGCGATTCCGTCTAGGCGGCAGGGCAGCGGCCTGATTTCACTGCAGAGCCTCTTTCTTCTCCTGCACTTCGGACGAAGGCGCATCAATGAAGATGAAAGCTTTTGCATGGCGCTCGAAGAGCCTGAACTTCACCTCCCCCCGGCTGTCCAGCGGCGGGTGCTTTCTCGCCTCCAGTCACTTTCGACGCAGACGATCGTGACGACGCATTCACCGCTGGTCGCCGCCTATTGCGATCCGACATCCCTGCTCGTTGTCCGCAACGACGACGGCACGCTTGAAGCAAAAGCGTTGCTCGAACAGCCGCTCACGCAGGAGGCGTCCAACGCGGTGCGCAAACTTTTCCAGATCAACCGGGTTGAGACAGCCGCTGCCGTCATGTCGGAAATCGTGCTGGTGCCGGAGGGGCGTTATGACTGCGCTTGGCTTGAGCTGCTGCTGCGCGTTGCTGAACTCGATCAGCAAGCACAGGCGCCCTGTCTGTTCGGGACGCGTATCGGCGTTGCGCCGACCAGCGATGCCAAGGTCCGTGAGACCTGCGACACGCTGGCAAAAAGCCATCCCCGGATTTGTGCTCTCGTGGATGGAGACGCCGACGGCCAGCGCTACGCCGACAACCTCGACGAAGAAGATGCCGGGGCCGGCCGCGTGCTTCTGTGGCCTGACGGGTGGACGATGGAGGACGTTATCGGTTGGATTTTAGCCGCTGATGAGGCGACGGTGCTCGGCGCGCTCAACCGGGATTTCGACAATGGATTCGCCGGAAGACAGGATCTGGTCGATCGCCTGAAATCGGAAAACCGCCACCAGCACGGCTTAAAGGGCGATCTGGTCGCCTATGAGACGATTGCCAACGCCCTCACCGGAAGCGCCGGTTGCAGCGCGCGCACCAAAGACCTCCTCAATGCGATCGCTGCGGCGTGTAGTGGCGAGAATACCGCGCTGTTTTCCTTGGTGCCGGAGCGGGACGGCATGATCCCGAGGATGGCGTTTGCCCCGTGACAGTCGCCGCACTCGAGGGCCCGGCCGGGTCGGGGAAAACACATCGATTGATGGAGGAACTCCAGCAGCATCTCCAGCGGCGGCCGTTGCAAAACCATCAGCGCGTACTTGCTCTGACTTTCATGCATGGTTCCCGGCGCCGGCTCGATGCCCGGCTGGGGGAAATAGAAGGCGGACACGGGCGGTGGTTCGAGGCCGCGACGGTTGACAGCTTTGCCTGGAGGATCGTGCAGCGATGGCGGGCCTTGGCCAGGGCCCGCGGCTATGAGATCCCGGGCGAACGTCAGTATAACCAGACCTGCGCGCTGGGAGCCGCGCTTCTTGAACGTCCGGAAGTGCGTTCGTGGGTGGCCGCAACCTGTCCGGTCGTCATTATAGATGAAGCCCAAGACCTGAACGACGCGCGCTCCCGGATGATCGCAGCGCTCGCGCGGAAATGCGATGTGTTTCTTGCCTTCGATGATTTTCAATGCCTGAATTTGGCCTTGCTGCCGATCGCGGTCAGAGAATGGCTCGGCGAGCACTGCGAGCCGGCTACATTGACCGGGTGCCGCAGAACCGACGATGCGGAACTGATTGAAGCGGCGCTTGCGCTGCGCGAGGGCCGCGACCTTCAGCTGGAAGGCGGACGGCGCTTCAAAGTGGCAGTCAGGGATGGACGGGCCCCCTACTTCACGGCGGCAGCCACTCTTGCGAATGCTATTCGCTGGCGCGGTGACGACGGAAGTTTCGCATTTCTGACGCCATCGCGGCAGGGCGGCTTTGCCGACACGCTAGTGGACCTCGTGAGTTCAAGGTCTATAGGACGGCACAATAGCGGCCCGTACCGTATCGCGTGGGAGAATACTGAAGAAGCGAATGCGGCCCGCCTTTGGGACGAGCTGGAGTTTCCCGATCGCTGTTCGGTCGCTGAGGCCCTCGCGTTTCTTGAATCGCATCGCGGCGAACCCGCGCTAAGGGCGGTGCGGGAATGGCTCAGACGGCAGCAAAATACGATTGGTATGGAGGAGATCAGCGCCGCCGAAGCGCGGCGGTATTTTGACCGCGTAACGGCGCAGCGCCGCCGCTTCGGGGCGCAGCGTGAACCGACCTACACGGCAATGACGATCCAGCAGGCGAAGAATCGCGAGTTCGACCACGTTGTCGTAGCTTGGCCGTTTGCCGTCAGGGACGATGACGAACAAAAGCGGCGTCTTCTATATAACGCGATCACACGCGCTAGACGGAGTTGCATGGTCCTTGTGCAGGCACAGCGGCTTGTTGAAACCCCGCCGTTCGTTGCAATGGCCGACGGCTAGCTGATGAGAAGAGGGGCAAAGCGGCATCCGGTGCTCACTATGATTCCGATCACTGGGCGCGGCAACTTTCTACGGTTTGCGCTTCATAGCTGACGTTCCGCTGTCGGCCCCATTTCGGACAACCTGTTCGAGCCGTGGCTTCCTATGCCTCTTTACCCAATATAGCCTGGATTGCGGCGGAAAGAATGTTGATGGTTTCGCCGAGTGTCTGGAGGCGAGCGGCCATCTCGGACGCCAGCCCTTTCGCTGCCCCTCGACGGACAATGCGGCTGCGTCCTCCGCAGCGGCCGTGACGAGATAGAACAGGCGTCGAATAATGTCCTCGCGCCTTTCAGGATCAGGTTCGATCGCCGTATCGGCAAGAAGCTCTGGTCGGGCGCAGAAGTCCAGATGCAGCTTTCGTCGCGCGGTCGCACTTTCCGCTCGACTTGCTGGCTCGGGCAAGCATTGCTGCTGACGTGAATCGCGGTCGGTCTTTTCGGCCGCTGCCCGATTGGCATCTTCGCCAGGCGGGCTGTGGGTGGTGGGAGAGCGGCATGATGCTGCTCCCTTGTAGAGGAGACACCCACAATGACCACCAAGCTCAACGACCTGCAGCTCGTGCTGCTCTCGGAGGCGGCCAACAGGGAAGACGGAAACCTGCTTCCAATTCCGAAGAGCATTTCGGCCGACGATAATCGCGTGAAGGCAGCGATCGCGTCTCTGGTCCGACGGAAGCTCGCCGCGCGGGTAGGCGATCATGTGATGATCACCGACGCCGGCCGTGCCGCCATCGGGGTGGAAGACGATTCCCCAGGTGCCGAGATCGTCGCGGATGGGAATTCTCCCGAAACGCCAGCCCCGGCGGCGCTTCCCTCCGCCCGCACCGGGACGAAGGCTGCGCTGCTGGTTGAGCTGCTCTCGCGCGATGGCGGAGCCACTCTCGATGATCTCACATCAGTGACAGGTTGGCTCCCACACACCGTGCGAGCGGCGCTGACCGGCCTGCGCAAGAAGGGCCGAAGCATCTCCAGCGAGAAGGTCGATGGTGTTCGGGTGTGGCGGATTGTCGAGAAATGAGAAAGCGAAAGGACATTGTTGCGCAGCTGGAAGAGCTCGAGGCAATGGACCTCGAGCAGCTGCGCGACGCATGGCGAAGGCGATGCCGGAGCGCACCGCCGGCGGTCAAGTCAGGCCTGCTCCGGCTGGCGCTGGCCTATCGATTGCAGGAGAAGGCCTTCGGCGGCCTAACAAATGCAACGCGGCGCCAGCTTCGCGAGACGGTGGCGATCGGCCAACCTCGATCCTCCATTCGACCCGGCATGCGGTTGATGCGGGTGTGGAAGGGTACGACGCATGTGGTCACCATGGGGGAGGAAGGCGTGATCCGCTGGAACGGCCGTGAGTGGCGCAGCCTGAGCCAGGTAGCCCGTGCCATCACTGGGACCCACTGGTCAGGTCCTGCCTTCTTCGGCTTTAGGGCAAAGCGAGATAAAATCACATGAAGCCGGTCCGCTGCGCGATCTACACCCGCAAGTCGCATGAAGAAGGGCTTGAGCAGGAATTCAACTCTTTGGATGCGCAGTTTGCCGCCTGCTCGGCCTATATCGCGAGCCAAACGGGCGAGGGATGGACTCTCGTCGACGAGCGATATGACGATGGCGGCATCTCCGGCGGAACGCTGGAACGACCGGCGCTCCAGCGCCTGCTATCGGACATCAAAGTCGGCAGGATCGACATTGTCGTCGTCTACAAGGTCGACCGGCTGACCCGCTCGCTGCTCGACTTCGCGAAGTTGGTCGAGGCGTTCGACAGCGCCGGGACCAGCTTCGTCTCGGTCACCCAATCATTCAACACCACGACCAGCATGGGCCGGCTGACGCTCAACATGCTTTTGTCCTTCGCGCAGTACGAGCGCGAAGTGACTGCCGAACGCATTCGCGACAAGCTCGCTGCCTCCAAGCAGCGGGGCATGTGGATGGGCGGAGTGCCGCCGCTCGGCTACAGGCCCAGCGGCCGCAGCCTTGAGATCGTTGAGGAGCATGCGGAGCTGATCCGTTTGATCTTCCGCACCTATCTTGAACTCGGCAGCGTTCGCGCCGTCAGCAACCGGTTTGAGGCCGATGGCATCAGAAAGCCCGTGCGCTATTCGAAGGCCGGCAATCCGATCGGCGGCGGCCCGTTCATCCGCAGCGAGATATACGGCGTCCTGCAGAACCCGATCTACATCGGCCGCGTTCGCCACGGCGATGCCAGCTACCCCGGCCTGCATCCACCCATCGTCGAGCTGGAACTTTGGGAGAATGTCCAGCAGGAGTTACGAGAGCATGGCGGCGGCCGCAGATCAGCCCCACCGATACGCCACACGTCGGTGCTTTCGGATTTGCTGTTCGATGATCGAGGCGAACGGCTGGTGGCAGTTCACGCCAACAAAAGCAAAGTCCGCTACCGCTACTATGTCAGCCGGTCGCTTCACCGAAACCCGGACGGGCGCAAGAGTGGTGGCATTCGCGTTCCCGCAAAGGAGATTGAGGCGCTGGTCATCGGTCGCCTCTGCGGAGCACTAGCAGACCCGACCTTCTTGTTTAAGACCATCGAAATGCAATTGCCTCCTGGAGCGGGCCCTCATGCGGTCACCAATTCGGGGATGGATCTCGCGGCCCGCCTCAGGAACTTGAATGGAGGCGCGGTTCAAACACTGTTGCGCGACCTGATCGCCCGCATCGAGGTGAGGCCATCCGAAGTGCGCATTCATCTGAACCCAACTGGTTGGGGCAGACATCTCGGTATTGCAATCGACACTGAAGCCGCGCTGCGTCCGATCATCGTCCCCGCCACGGTCAAGCGTTCCGGCCGGGCCGTGCGGATGATGCTGGACGACGGATGCGCGGCAACTGACCGGGAACCGGACGTGCGGCTGATCAGCACGATCGCCAAGGCGCATCGCTGGTGGAACCGCCTCCTCGACGAGCCCGGGCTCAACGTCACCGACCTTGCCAAAGCAGAAAGGGTGACGCCGGCTTATGTCACCCGAATTATCCGCTTGGCCTTTCTCGATCCGGCCATCGTAGCGAAAAACGTGGGGGGCAAGGCGCCGCCGCATATGGATACCAAGCGGCTCACTCAAGCGGATGCGATCCCTATCACCTGGGTGGAGCAGCGTCTCCACCTTGGCATCTCCGCCGGCCGCTAACCCTTTCATTTAGAAAGCCTCAGTTGGCATTTCGCAGGTGCCGGCTGATATAGCGTTTGGGATTAGCCATCCGGAAGTACAGGTGGAAAACGAGACCACGCAAATGACCTACTGAGAAAATGGGAACGTCAAGCCAGACCTTCCGCGGATTCAGCGCGTCTCTGCAGTCGCGAACCATAGCCCAAAACGCCCAGAGCCGGCGCCAAGCGGAGGGAGAAACCCTCGTTCGACGAGCTGACAAACAGAATTGTGGCGGAGAGAGAGGGATTCGAACCCTCGATACGGTTTCCCGTATACACGCGTTCCAGGCGTGCGCCTTCAACCACTCGGCCACCTCTCCGCATGCGGCATTGTCGCCAAGACCGCATGGGGCATCGCCATGCCCGGGGCTCATCTAGTCGAATTGTCGGCAAATGCCAAGACCTCACGGGTATTCACGTTTTCGCTTCGTGCCGCGCCGCGGAGATTGCCATCGGTGCCGCCCGCGCCTATCTCATGGAAAGCCATCGCCCACGGGTCCGACCATGCGTTTCGTCCTGCGCCTGCTTTCGATGCTTTCCCTCGCGGTTGCCGTTATCATGGCGGTGGTGGACGCGACGCGCACGGTTGCCGTGGAGGCGCTCACCTTCACGCCTCTGGGTGAAAGCTGGCGGGCGGTCTCGCCCGAGACGTATCGATCGGTCGGTGACGCCGTCTCCGACGCTCTTCCGTGGTTGTGGGATCCGGTGGTGCCCGCGATCCTTTCGTTGCCTGGCTGGGCCGTGTTTGCCGCGCTCGCGCTCGTTTTCTACGCCGCCGGCCACCGGCGTCCGCGACACGGGACTTACGCTTCCATTCCCCGCTAGGCCCGATCGTGCGGTTTGCGTGGTTCACAGAAAACCGGTTCCCATCTTTTTGGGAATTGCTCGAAGAGGAAGGAGAGATCGATGTTCCTCCAGATGTCGGAAAAGAAGCTGCGGATGCCCTCGCCCGAAGAGGCGCTGCCCGGCCGGGATGAACCGATCCCTACCGCCGCGCATCACTTCGTCAGCGGCCGTCCGCTCAAGGGGCCCTATCCGGAAGGCACCGAACAGGTGCTGTTCGGCATGGGCTGCTTCTGGGGCGCGGAGCGTCTGTTCTGGCAGGCCGAGGGCGTGTGGGTGACCGCCGTCGGCTATGCCGGCGGCCTGACGCCCAACCCCACCTATCGGGAAACCACGACCGGGCTGACCGGCCATGCCGAGGTCGTCCTGGTGGTTTACGACCCGCAGGCCGTGTCCTTTGCGACGCTTTTGAAGCTGTTCTGGGAAGGCCACGACCCGACCCAGGGCATGCGCCAGGGCAATGACGTTGGCACGACCTACCGCTCGGCGATTTATGCCACCACGGATGCACAGCTTGCCGAGGCGCGCGCCTCGCGCGATGCCTATGCCGAGGCGCTGCGGGCGGCTGGCGCCGACCCCGTCACGACGGAGATCGGGCCGGCACCGGACTTCTATTTCGCCGAAGCCGAGCATCAGCAGTATCTGGCGAAGAATCCGGGCGGCTACTGCGGTTTGAAGGGCACCGGCGTGACCTGTCCGGTGGCCGGCGGCGCGGCGGCTTAGGGCCGCTGAACCGTTCCGTCTCCGGGCGCGCAGGGGGCGGGGACCGACGCCATTTTCCGCGTGAAATTTCCCGTTGCCCGTGCAACAGTGAGCGCGAGCAGGGCGAAGCCTGCCGGGCGGGCGGCGCCGTTTTGCAACCGGCCCGCCTCAAAATCTGAAGAAACCGACAGGGTGTGGATCACATGAAGCGTATCGTTCTCGGCCTTGTGGCTGTAACCGCGATGGCGACGGCGGCCGTCGCCCAGGAGGAGTTCGCGCCAGCGCTGCTTTATGATCTGGGCGGCAAGTTCGACAAATCCTTCAATGAGATGGCCTATATGGGCGCGGAGCGGTTCAAGGAAGAAACGGGCGTCGAGTATGTCGAGTTCGAGATTTCCAACGATGCCCAGCGCGAGCAGGCGCTGCGCCGCTTCGCCGAACGCGGCCGCAACCCCATCGTCATGGCCGGCTTCACCTGGGTGGAGTTCCTCGACAAGGTGGCACCGGACTATCCGGACGTAAGCTTCACCATCATCGATGATCGTGTGGACCAGCCGAATGTGCGCTCCATCACCTTCAAGGAGCAGGAAGGGTCCTATCTCGTCGGCATGCTGGCGGCCATGGCTTCCGAAACCGGGACGGTCGGCTTCGTTGGCGGCATGCAGGTGCCGCTGATCGGCAAGTTCGAGTGCGGCTATGTGGGCGGCGTCAAGGCCGCGGATCCGGAAGCCCGGGTGATCCGCAACTATACGGGCGATACGCCGGCGGCCTGGAACGACCCGACCAAGGGTGGCGAGATCACGCGCACGCAGATCGACCAGGGCGCGGACGTCATCTATCACGCCGCCGGCGGCACGGGCGTCGGCGTCCTCCAGGCGGCGGCGGATGCCGGCAAGCTCGGCATCGGCGTGGATTCCAATCAGAACTACCTGCACCCTGGCCATGTGCTGACCTCCATGGTCAAGGGCGTGGACGTGGCCGTCTACAACGCCTTCATGGATGCCATGAACGGGGAGTTCACCTATGGCGCGCAGGACCTCGGCCTTGCCGAGGATGCCGTCGGCTATGCGGTCGACGAGCACAATGAGGACCTCATCACCGAGGAGATGAGGACCGCCGTCGAGGAGGCGAAGGCCGACATCATCGCCGGCGAGATCGAAGTTCACAACTACCTGGAAGACAACAGCTGCCCGTACTGGTAAGCGACACCTTCAAGGGCGGAAAGGGGCCGTCTGCGGCCCCTTTTCATATGTTCGGACACCGCGCCCGCGCCAATGCGGTCGGCCGGCCAAGTTGAGGAATACGGGACATGAACGATATCGCGCCGGTGCTGGAGCGTCTCGACGGTGCGCTGGACGACAGTCTCGAGCGGCTTTTCGGCTTGCTGGCGATTCCGTCGATCTCGACGGATCCCGCTTATGCGCAGGCCTGCCGCGAGGCGGCCGAATGGCTGGTGGCGGATCTGCGTTCGATCGGCTTTGCCGCCGATCTGCGCGAGACGCCGGGCCACCCGATGGTCGTTGCCCATCACGAGGGGGAGGGGCCGCACGTGCTCTTCTACGGCCACTACGACGTGCAGCCGGTCGACCCGCTGGGGCTGTGGGAGAGCGACCCCTTCGCGCCGGCCTTGAAGGAGGTCGAGCCTGGCCGCAAGGTCATCACCGGACGCGGCACGTCCGACGACAAGGGCCAGCTCATGACCTTCGTCGAGGCCTGCCGCGCCTACAAGGCCGTCAACGGCAAGCTGCCCTGCCGGGTCACGATCCTCTTCGAGGGCGAGGAGGAATCGGGATCGCCTTCTCTGAAACCCTTCCTGAAGGCCCATGCCGAGGAGCTGAAGGCAGATGTCGCGCTGGTCTGCGACACCACCATGTGGGACCGCGAAACACCCGCCATCTGCGTCGGCCTGCGCGGTCTCGTCGGCGAGGAAGTGAAGGTCAAGGCGGCCGATCGCGACCTGCATTCGGGATTCTTCGGCGGCGTGGCCGCAAATCCGATCCGCATCCTCGCCAAGGCTCTGGCCGACCTGCACGACGAGGACGGCCGCGTCACCATTCCGGGCTTTTATGAAGGGGTGGAGGAGACCCCGCCGGAGGTGCTCGAAAGCTGGACCAAGCTTGGCGAGACGGCCGAAAGCATGCTCGCCCCGATGGGTCTTTCCGTGCCCGCCGGCGAGAAAGGCCGCAGCGCGCTGGAGCTCGTCTGGGCGCGGCCGACGGCGGAATTCAACGGCATCATCGGCGGCTACACGGGCGAGGGCTTCAAGACCGTCATCCCGGCCGAGGCGTCGGCCAAGGTTTCCTTCCGCCTCGTGCACGAGCAGGACCCGGACCGGATCCGCGAAGCCTTCCGCGCCTTCGTGCGTGAGCGCATCCCGGCCGATTGCACCGTCGAATTCGCTCCGCACGGCGGTTCCAAGGCCATCCAGCTTTCCTACGATTCGCCGCTCGTCACCACCGCCCAGGGCGCGCTCTCGGAAGAGTGGGACAAGCCGGCGGTCACCATCGCCATGGGCGGCTCCATCCCCATTGTCGGCGATTTCCAGGCGCTGCTCGGCATGGATTCGCTGCTGGTCGGCTTCGGCCTTTCGGACGACCGCATTCATTCACCCAACGAGAAATACGAGCTCAGCTCCTTCCACAAGGGACAGCGCTCCTGGGCGCGCATCCTGGCTGCGCTCGCACGCGGATAGGATTCATGACGATCAGATTTCATCAGTACGACCTGCCCGATCTTTCCCGCTACGATGTCGAGGCGGTCGCCATCGACACCGAAACGCTGGGCCTGAAGCCGCACCGCGACCGGCTGTGCGTCGTACAGCTTTCACCGGGCGACGGCACCGCCGACGTGGTGCAGATCGCCGCCGGCCAGAATCAGGCGCCGAACCTCACCGCGCTGCTCGGCGACAACCGCATCACCAAGCTCTTTCACTACGCCCGTTTCGACATCGCCGTGCTCTACCATGCCTTCGGCGTCATGGCCGAGCCGCTCTTCTGCACCAAGATCGCCTCCCGCCTCACCCGCACCTATACGGACCGCCACGGCCTGAAGGAGCTGTGCGGCGAACTGATCGGCGTCACCCTGTCGAAGGCGCAGCAGTCTTCGGACTGGGCGGCCGAAAAGCTGACGCCGGAACAGCTCGAATACGCCGCCTCGGACGTGCTCTACCTCCATCAGTTGCGCGATGCGCTCATGGGCCGGCTTGAGCGGGAGAACCGCTTGCGCGAGGCGCAGGCGTGCTTCACTTTTCTGCCCACCCGCGCCCGGCTCGACCTGATGGGCTGGGAGGACCAGGATATCTTCTCCCACAGTTGAAGCGCGGGGTTCTGCTCTCCCCCGTCATCCCGGCCGAGCCGCGAAGCCGCGCCGAGCCGGGACCCATTGAGAGGCGCGGCCTCTCTCCAAAGAAAGCGCTGCCGGCACGAACATAGCCGGACGAGAATTGGGCCGTGCTCGATGATCTTCTGGCCAACGGGCCCCGGATAAGCCTTCGGCCTTCCGGGGGGTGACGACACTGTTTTAGCCACGTGGCAAAATTTTTCACATGCGACTGCCCTGGACCAGAGGGGCCGACGGAGTGCCGTCCTGGCGGGAACTAACCGGCCGCCATCCGTGCCGGTTGCGCCCCGGTGCCCGTCCGTTCGATCCGCGCCCAGGCCGGCCGTTCGAAGAGGAACCGGCCGTAGCCCGTCCACTGAACGAGGCCGTAGAGCACCACCGGCCCGGCCACGCCGGCGAGCGTGACCATCAGTGAGACGAGGCCCACATCGGCGATGATTCCCGTCTTCAGAAGCAGGACGCGTGTCGTCGCCATAGGCAGGAAGAAGGCCAGATAGACGACGATCGAATGTCCGCCCAGCCAGGTCAGCCACCGCATCGGCCGTACGGGCGCCAGGAGGGCCGCAGCGCCGACGATGAACATGGCACCGGCGAGCCCGAGCAGGAGCGAGACGAGCGGCAGCTCCGAAAACCCGCCGGTGGCGCCGGAATAGCCGGATTCCGGCTGCAGCCAGGCGGTCAGGCTCTCCGGCACCGGCGTGAAGACAAGGAACCCGTGCAGCGGCGCCCATAGGAGTGCCAGCCCGGCGAAGGCGCCCGGATGCGCACGCACCCATGCGGCAAAGGCGAAGATCCGGGCGGCAAAGGCATAGCCGGCGAAGAAGAAGACGTAGCGCCCGCAGAACTCGTCCACGATGACCGAGCCCGTGTGGATCGGCAGCGCTTCGAGCAGGGCTGCCCCGAGAAAGACGCTCCAGAGCGGCAGCCGTTTGACAAGCCGCGTGAAGACGAAGAAGACCGGCAGGAGATAGATGAACCAGAGCGTGCCGAAGGGGTCGACATAGGCGCGCAGATAGGCCTCGAGGGCCGTACCCCAGCCGGCCTCCGTGGCCATTCCCGGCGCCTTGGAGGCGAACTGGATCGTTAGCCACAGCACGTAGAAATAGGCGAAATGCACTACCTTGCGGTCGAGATAGCGCCGCCAGGGACGGTCGATCACCAAACCGAGGAAGAGACCCGAAATGAGGAAGAAGTCCGGCATACGGAAAGGCCGGGCGAAGGCGACCACCTGATGCATGAAGCCCTCCCGGCCTGCCGCCAGCTCGACGCCGAGCGTCGAGTGCATCATGACAACCATGATGATGCACAGCCCCTTCGCCGCGTCCACCCATTCGACGCGCTGCCGTGTGCTTCCGCCGGATTGTACCTGCAAGCCGCAACCCCCTGTTCCGTGACTTGAGGATAGCCGCCGCTTACCAGCGAACGGTTAATGCGCGGCGGCTCGCGGTGGAAAACGCTTAACGGCCCCTTAAACCGCCGCCATTAGCGTGCACCGCACGGTCGGGCGCTTGAATAGGCGCGAAGACGAGGACCTTGTGGGGCATGGCCAAACGCAAGCAGAAGAAGCGCATCGAGCCGACTTTCGGCACGCCGGCTCCGGCGCGCAAGCGCACGGGTTCGGCCGGCCAGTCGGACCGCGTGCTGCCGCCGGCG